>CBDUYA010000023.1:0-16323 GCA_965371335.1 uncultured bacterium
GGAGACCCTCGGCTATGTGTTCGAGTCGATCCGGCGCACCCGCCGCGCTCTCGCCCCTGGTGTGCCGCTGCTCGGTTTCGCCGGCGCGCCGTTCACCCTGGCGTCGTACCTTATCGAGGGACGCGGCTCCCGCAACTACACGCGCACCAAGGGCCTTTACTACCGCGATGCCGGCGCCTGGCACGCCCTCCTCGAGCGCATCGTGCGCCTCACCGCCACCTACGTCAACGGCCAGATCGCCGCCGGCGCGCAGGCGGTGCAGTTGTTCGACTCGTGGGTCGGCTGTCTCTCGCCGGCCGATTACCGCGATTACGTGCTTCCTCACAGTCGCAATCTGATCAAGGCGATCACGCCCGGCACGCCGGTGATTCACTTCGGCACCCAGACCACCACCCTGCTGCCGCACATGCGCGAGGCGGGAGGCGACGTCATCGGCCTCGACTGGCGCGTCGACCTGGTCGACACGTGGGACACACTCGGCGACGTGGCGGTGATGGGCAACCTCGATCCGACCGTGCTGTTCGCCCCGCGGCCGGAGATCCGGCGGCGGGCCGAAGAGCTGCTAGCGCGGGTCGGAGATCGACCGGGACACATCTTCAACCTCGGGCACGGCATCCTGCCCAACACGCCGCTCGACGGCGTGCTCGAGTTGGTCGACACCGTGCACGCCTGGGGAGGCAGGTGAGTGGTCGGCACACCTGACTCGGTCCTCCTCCTCGCTTTCGGCGGGCCGGCCTCCCGCGAAGAAATCCGTCCCTTTCTCGACAACGTCCTGCGCGGCCGGCCGGTCTCGAAGGAACGGTACGAAGAGATCGTGTCGCACTACGAGATGTTCGGCGGCGTCTCGCCGCTCACCCGCCTCACCCTCCGCCAGGCCGCGGGCCTGCGCGACGCGCTGGCCCGCGAAGGGCCGCCGCTTCCGGTCTACGTCGGCATGCGGCACTGGAAGCCGCACATCCACGAGGCGCTGTCGACCATGGCGGGACGGGGGCACGAGTGGGGGATCGGCCTGATCCTGGGAGCCCACCCGTCGCACGCCTCGCGCGATGCCTACCACGATGCGATCAACACGGCCCAGCAGGAGGTCGGCCCGGCGGCGCCGCGCATCGACTACACCGGCTCCTGGTTCGATCATCCGCTGTTCATCGAGGCGCTGGCCGACCGGGTGCGCGAGGCGCTATCGGCGGTGCCGGACGACCGCCGCGGCTCGGCCTCCCTGGTGTTCACGGGACATTCCCTGCCGGTGGCGATGGCGGACGCCTCCGGCTACGCCGCCAGCCTGAAGTGCACCGCCGGTCTGGTGGCCGGCGCGCTCGGCATCGACAGATGGACCCTCGTCTATCAGAGTCGCAGCAGCTCTGCGCGCGAGCCGTGGCTGGAGCCGGACATCGTCGACGAGCTGTCCACACAGCAGCAGCAGGGCGCGCGTGACGTGATCGTCGCCCCGATCGGCTTTGTCAGCGATCACGTGGAGGTCCTCTACGATCTCGACACCAAAGCGCGCGCCGCCGCCGACAAGCTGGGGCTCGGCTTCCAGCGCGCCGGCACGGTCGGCGACCACCCCGCCTTTCTCCGCATGCTCGCGACCGTGGTGCGGGAGACGATCGGACGGGTGGCCACGTGATGGCGGCGGGATCGGATCAGGCTCACCACATGACGGCGGCGGGATCCGACCAGGGTCACCGCGCGACGGCGACCGCGACGCTCGAACGGCGCGTCCACGACCGGGGCGCCGCTCCCCTGCGGGTGGTGATCGTCGGCGCCGGCATCGCCGGGCTGACCTGCGCCCGCCGCCTGGCCACGCTGGCCCGGCAGCAGTCGCTTCCCCTCGACATCACCCTGCTCGAAGCATCGCATCGTGTCGGCGGCGTCATCACCACCGAACGGCGCGACGGGTTTCTCGTGGAAGGGGGTCCCGACTGCTTCATCTCGGAGAAGCCGTGGGCGGTCGAGCTGTGCCGGGAGCTCGGCCTGGGGGACGACATCATCGGCACCAACCCCGGGAAGCGCCGCTCGTTCGTGCTGATCAAGGGAAAGATCCACCCGATCCCGGAGGGCTACCAGTTGATGGCGCCGAGCCGTATCATGCCGTTCGCCTGGACGCCGGTCCTGACCGTGGCGGGAAAGATGCGCGCCTGCCTCGATCTGGTGCTGCCGCGCGGCCGCGAGCAGGCCGACGAGAGCCTGGCGTCGTTCGTGCGACGGCGGTTCGGGAAGGAGATCCTCGAGCGGATGGCGCAGCCGCTGATCGGCGGCATCTACAACGCCGATCCGGAGGTGCTCAGCCTGCGCGCCACCATGCCCCGCTTCCTCGACATGGAGCGCCAGCACCGCAGCATCATCCTCGCCATGTTGCGCGCCCGCCGCCGTTCCGGGGCGGCCAGTTCCGGAGTGAGTGGAGCCCGCTATTCGCTGTTCGTGACCCTCCGTTCCGGCCTGCAGAGTCTGGTCGAGCGGCTGCAGGCCGACCTCGGCTCCGTCAACATCCGGCTCGATGCAGCGGTCGCCTCGGTGGGCAGTACCGCGAACGGCTTCGACGCGGGCGGCGCCGGAGCGAACGTCACCGGCGCGGACAGCGCCGCAACGAACGGCGGCGCAGCAAACAGCGCACGGCACCGGGTCACCCTGCGTTCCGGCGAGACCATCCCGGCCGACGCGGTCGTGCTGGCGATGCCGGCGCATGCCACTGCTCCCCTGCTGCGCGATCTCGACGGCTCGCTGTCGCAGCGGCTCGGCTCGATCCCCTACGGAACATCAGTCACCGTCAGCATGGCGTTCCGGGAGGCCGACGTGTTGCGGCCGATCGACGGCTTCGGCCTCGTGGTCCCCCGCATGGAGGGCCGGCGGATGATCGCCTGTAGCGTGTCGAGCACGAAGTTCGCCGGCCGGGCGCCGGATGGCTTCGTCCTGCTGCGCTGCTTTCTCGGCGGCCCGTCGTGCGAGGGCGTGCCGAGCGATCAGCTCGAACGTGACATTCGCGCCGAGCTGGGAGAGCTGTTCGGCATCACGGCGGAGCCGCTGCTGGTCCGCACCCATGTGTGGCAGCGCGCCATGGCGCAGTACCGGGTCGGCCACCTCGACACCGTCGCCGCCATCGAATCCGATCTGACGCGCCATCCCGGCCTCGCGCTGGCGGGGAACGGGCTGCACGGCGTCGGCATCCCCGACTGCGTGCGCAGCGGCGAGACCGCCGCCCGCGCAGTCGCGGCGCTCGCCGGCGCAGACAGGCAAGACGGCGCGGGCAGAACGCCGGCCGGCGGCTGAGCGTGATCCGGCAGCCGCAATCCGGCCTTCCCATGGGAGAATAGAGACGATGAAGCTCGCCATTGCCTCCGACCACGCCGGCCACGCCATGATGGAAGCGCTGGTGAAGTTCCTCCGCCAGGAGGGACACGAGGTGGAGGTCGCCTGGCCCGATCAATATGATCCCCAGGACGACTACGCCGACGCCGCAGCGGCGCTCGGCCGGACGGTCGCCGCAGGCAAGGTGGAGCGCGGCGTCCTCATCTGCGGCAGCGGGGTCGGAGCGAGCGTGGCGGCCAACAAGATCCATGGTGTGCGGGCCGGCCTGTGCCACGACACCTATAGCGCCCACCAGGGTGTCGAGCACGACGACATCAACGTGCTCTGCCTCGGCGCCCGCATCATCGGCGAGGCGACGGCGCAGGAACTGCTGCGCGCCTTTCTCGGCGCCCGCTTCACCGGCGAGGAGCGCCACGTCCGCCGGCTGAACAAGACGATGGCATTGGAGAACGGGCAGGGTTAGCCGGCGCCCTTCTGACCTCACCGCCAGGCCCTGGTTAGTCGCCGCCCTCCTTACCTTACCGCCCGGCCTGTCGATCCCGCGCGATCAATCCCCTCCCGGTGACTGCTGCTCGCGACCGCCCTGATGTCAGGCAACAGGCGTTCGAAGCCTTCTGATAATTCAGCGAAGATTCTTCTTGCATCCTCAAATCAATTCGGTATACTTACTCTATGATTGAAACGGTGTCTTTTTCACCCTCCATCGCGTACCGCACAGTGGTGCCCCCTGTCCCGCGGCAACCGCCGGGGGCGCGCTCCTGGTCCGTTCGCGAAAAGAGTCCCACTTATCGCATCCCCTCGCCCGGCGCAGCGGCGACCCCTGTGCCCGCCGCGTCGGCACTCCCTGCGTCCGTCGCAGCGGCACTCCCTTCACCTCAGCGTGAACCGACCGAGGCCTACTTCCGTGCGGCGGATCGCGCGGCGCTCGCTTTGCGCCTCTCCCTCGACCACCTCTCTCCCCCGCTTGCCAGGGTCGCCAGCCGCTTCGTGCGGCAGAGTGGATGGACGCCGTTCGGGTTCGCGCGCCTGGAGGACCACGCCCGGGAACGGTTCGGCCGCTCCGGCCGTTGGGTCAGGGACCTCGCCGCCCTGGGAGAGGCGCTGGAGAGACTGCCGGGGCTCGCGTCTGCCCTCACCGGCGAGGACGGGGGACAACCGATCGGCAGGGTCGCGGCGCTCGTCGTCGCGCGCATCGCGACGGTCGAGTCTCCCGCCCCCTGGATTGCTCTTGCACGGACGGTCACGGTGCGGGATCTGAAAGACGCCGTTCGCCAGGCCCGCCAGGCCGGCGCCGCACACCCCCCGGGCGTCGCACACCCCCCGGGAGCCCCACACCCGCGGGGCCCCGCACACCCGCCAGCCGGCCCGCCTTCCTCCCGCGCGCCGACTGGTGACTCCGAAGATGGCATCGATCGCCAGGCCGGCGCAACGCTTGACGACGACCTCGACGAGGTTGAAGCTGATCTGCACCGCGTGCGGCTACCCGTTCCGAAGCCGGTACTCGCCGCATTCGACGAAGTACTCGAACTGTATCGTGCCGTCGAAGGGCATGAATCAACCGTCACTTCGTTCGTCGAATCGCTCGTTGCAGACGCCATGGCGGGCGCCGGGCCGCCCGACACTGAGGATGTTCCGGTGCGCCGCGGCCCGACCCGGGCGCTGGTCGAATCGGCCCTGGCCCGGTCGACCGATCGGTGGCGTCATCTTCCAGCCCCGGCGCACGATGCGTCCGCGTTGCGGCAGGCAGGCGAGATGCTCATCCAGTTCCACCAGCTCGCCCGGCGCGCGGGCGAGGGCGGTCCGGGAGATCTCGACGCGCAGATGCGGGAGTGGGTCGCTTTCGAGAACACCATCGGCCGGCGGCTGGGGCGGCTGCTGGCGGAGATGGCCGGGCGTCGGGCCTGGGTTCGCCTGCGCTTCGCCGGAACAGGTCACTACGCCGAGGAGCGCCTCGGCATGGCGCGGGCCGCCGCCGGCGATCGGGTCCGCGTCGAGCGCGCCCTGCGACGCCTCCCCTTGATCCGTGCGGCATACGAGGAGGGCCACATCGGAGTGGAAGCCGCGCTGCTGATTACCCGGAGCCTCGGCGACTCTCCCGCCGATCGATCGATTCAGGAGCGCTGGGTCCGGCGGGCCATGGAATCGACCACCAAGCGCCTGCGCGACGAGGAGCGCGCTCTGCGTCGCCGCAGCGGAGACCCGCTTGAACCGCGCGCGGCAAGCGGCCCGGTCCGCGAGCCGCAAGGTGACAGGGCGGAAGCCAGGCCGGCGGCGCTCCCGCTTGATGACGCCGAATGGCACCGCTCACTGTTCCGCGAGCCGGGGACGGCGCGCCGGAGAGTCTCCCGGTTCGGGCTGGCGGCACTCGGCCTCTCCGGTGCGGACGCCGACGGAGGCGATCTCTCGCCGGTGGTGACGTCGGCGCTCGCGCCGGACGTTTTCCTGCAGGTCCGGTTGCCGCGCGATCTCGCGGCGGCTTTCCTCGGCGCGATCGAGTCGGCGCGGCGGCAGCTCGGCGAAGAGGCCGAGGCGATCGCGTGGGACGAGCCGTTAATCGCGACGCAGGGGCTCCGGCCCTCGTTTCTCGCGGCCCGGATGTTTTCCATCCGCTGCCGCAGAGTCCCTGCCTGGGTCGGCCTGCTTGCCCTGCTGGAGGAATTCGCCGCGACGTGGGACGTCACCGAGCGACCGAACGGGCGCTCGCGGGACGCCATTTACATCAGGGACGGTTGGCGCTGCTCCGCCCCGGGCTGTTCTTCGCGGCGTAATCTCGAGGACCATCACCTCGTGTACCGGTCGCGAGGGGGAAGCAAGGTCCATTCCAATCGGCTCTGCCTCTGCCGCTTCCACCATCAGATGGGGGAGCATGGCGGGCTTGCGTCCTGCCGGGGTGAAGCCCCCCTCGGCGTGGTCTGGCGTCTGGGACGTGAACCGCTCGCTTCGTGGTTCAGGAACGAACGTCGTCTCGGGATGACAGGCTGATGGCGCGGTATGACCCCGAGTAGTAGAGCAGCGGCTGCCCTTCACGGCCGCCGGACGCCTCGACCAGGCCCACGTAGATGGTGTGATCCCCCTCGCGGTGGCTGCCGGCCAGCCGGCAATCGAGCCAGGCGAGCGCGTCGTCGAGAATCGGCGCGCCGGTCGCCTCGCTATGGAAGGCCACCCCCTCGAGGTGCGCGCTCCCCTCGCCGAGCCGGCCCGCCGCCAGGTCGGAGATCTGTTCCTGTTCCTGCCGCAGGATGTTCACGGCGAAGCAGCCCTGCTGCGCGATCAGATCGTGGCTGGGCGATTTCCGGTCGATGCAGACCAGGATGAGCGGGGGATCGAGCGCCACGGAGCAGAAGGAGCTGACGGTGATTCCCCGGATGCCACCGTCGCGCCGGGTGGTCACGACGGAAACGCCACTGGCCCAATTCTTCAAGGCGTTGCGGAACTGTTGGGCGGTGACGGACACGCTCCCTCCACTCATCGGCCGGCTCATCGGCCTGCTCATCGGCGTCGCGCTGCGCTCCGCAGCTTACACCACCGGCGATCGACGGCGGAAGGGGCCGGTGCCGGAAGATGCGGCGTGCTACGATGCGCCGGTGCCGCACCGCATCGAGAATTTCTGTATCCCCGGCCCCGCCGGCCGCATCGAGTGCCTCCTGAAGCGCCCCATCGACCCGCCAGACGGGGGGCCGGCCGCCATCGTCTGCCACCCGCACCCGCAGTTCGGCGGGACGATGCACAATAAGGTCGTGCACGCCGCCGCCGAGGCGCTGGCGCGGCTCGACATCCCGACCCTGCGCTTCAATTTCCGCGGCGTCGGCCTCAGCGGCGGACGTCACGATGGCGGGATCGGCGAGCAGGACGACATGCGCGCCGTGCTCGATCATCTGGCGACGCTCTATCCGGGCGCGCCTCTGGTGGTCGCCGGGTACTCCTTCGGCGCCTTCGTCGGTCTCCAGGTCGGTTGCCCCGACAGCAAAGTGGAAGCCTTGATCGGCATCGCGACGCCGATGGGGCTGTACAACTTCGGCTTCCTGCAGAACTGCGGCAAGCCGCTCACCTTCATCCATGGGGACTCCGACCCGTTCGCGCCGCTCGGTCTGGTCCTCACCCTGGCGGCGGCGCTGCCGGGGGGCGCCGGCGTGCTGCCGATCAAGGGGGCGGCGCACGGCTTCCGGGACCACCTGGACGATCTCGCCCGATGCGTCACCGCCGCGCTCCCGGAGCGGCTGCGACGGTGATAAGGTAGCGGAAATGAGCGCTTCGCAGACCGATCAGTGCCCGGCGCCGGACGGGGTCCAGCTCGGCAACACCGGGCTGACCGTCAGCCGCATCGGCTTCGGCTGCTACCGCGTCGACGACCAGACCCCCGAGCATCGCGCGGCCCTCGATCAGGCGCTCGCCACCGGCTGCACCCTGATCGACACGTCGACGAATTACACCGATGGCGCCAGCGAGCGAATGGTGGGCGAGGCCCTCGGCGATCTACAGCGCCGCGATCCTGAACGCCGCGCCGCCGTCACCGTCGTCTCGAAGATCGGCTACGTGCAGGGGCAGAACATGATTCTCGCCATGGAGCGGGAGGGCAAGGGCCGTCCCTTTCCCGACATGGTCAAGTACATGGAGGGGTGCTGGCACTGCATCCACCCCGAGTTTCTCGCCGATCAACTGCGACGCTCGCGCCAGCGACTGAAGGTCGAGACCCTCGATGTCTGTCTGCTGCACAATCCCGAGTACTTTCTCAGCGATGCGCGCAAGCGCCGCGCCGGCGATCTGCAGGCGACGCGCGACGCCTTCTACGCGCGGCTGCGGGAGGCGTTCGCTTTTCTGGAAGAGCGGGTCAAGGCGGGAGACATCCGCTTCTACGGCGTCTCCTCGAACAACGCGGTCAACCCGGCCGGCGACCCCGAGGCGACCTCGGTCAGCCGCATGCTCGAGGCGGCCGCGGCAGCCGGCGGCGAGGATCATCATTTCCGTGTCGTGCAGATGCCGATGAACCTGTTCGAGTCGGGCGGCGCCCGGGTGCGCAACACCGGGCCGGAGAACGGCCGGACCGCCCTGGAGGCGGCCGCGGCGGCCGGGGTCGGGGTGCTGATCAACCGCCCCTTGAACGCCTTCGTCGGCAACCAGTTGCGGCGGCTCGCCAGTCCCACCATCCCGCCGCAGGGGACGACCATGGTGGCGGCCGCCGCCACCCTCCGGGCGCTGGAGCTGGAACATCGCAGCGGCATCGCGCCGCGGGTCGATCGCGCCGCCGCCGACGCCGCCGGCCAGCTTTTCCAGCTCGTCGAGCAGATCGTCGAGATGGCGCCACAGTTGGAGGACCTGGTGCACTGGCGGCAGATCGAGCAGCAGTACGTCATCCCGAGGGTCAACTACGTCGCCGGAGCGGTGGCCCGCGGAATCGACGAGGGGCAGCAGTCGCGCTGGCGCTCATGGTGGGGCCACTTCAGCTCCGCCCTGCAGGATCTGCTGTACGACGTCGGGCGCCAGGCGGCGGAGAAGAGTCGCGGGCCGGCGCAGGAGATCACCGCCACTCTCGATCCGGCGCTGCCGCGCGAGCGGCACGAGGAGAGCCTGTCGCGCAAGGCGCTGTGGGTGCTGGCGAGCACGCCGGGAGTGAGCTGCGTGCTGGTCGGAATGCGGCGCAGCCCCTACGTGGCCGACGCCATGGCGATCACCGGCTGGCCTCCCCTCGACGACACGGCAGCGGTCTACGACCGGATGGTGGCGCCATGAGCCGCGTGCGCGCCGCCGTCATGACCGCGCCCGGCGCGCCGATCGAGCTGCGCGATTATCCGGAGCCGGAGCTGACCGAAGGTTCGGCCCTGCTCGAGACCCTTTACAGCGAGGTGTGCGGAACCGACGTGCACCTGTGGCACGGCCGGCTCAGCGGGGTCCCCTACCCGATCATCCCGGGGCACGTCTCGGTCGGCCGCATCGCCGCCCTGCGGGGCGAGCTGCGCGACGTCGACGGAAAACCGTTCCGCGAGGGAGAGATCGCCGCCTTTCTCGACGTGCACGGAACGTGCGGCGCCTGTTACTACTGCCTGGTGGCGAAGGAGACGACCCGCTGCCCTGCCCGCAAGGTGTACGGCATCACCTACGGCGCCGCTGACGGCCTGCTGGGCGGCTGGACGGAGCGCATCTGGATCCCGCCCGGGGTGAAGCTGATCCGCCTGCCCGAAGGGCTGTCCCCCGAGACCTACATCGGCGGGGGCTGCGGCCTGGTCACCGCGTTCCACGCCGTCGAGCGGGCCGGGGTGCGGCCGGGGGCCTTTGTCGTGGTCCTCGGGGCGGGGCCGGTCGGCCAGTCGGCGATCGCCTTCTCCGTCCTGTCGGGCGCCGGCCAGGTGGTGGCGATCGGCGCGCCCGACGATCGTCTGCAGGCGGCGCTGCGCATGGGCGCCGCCGACGCCCTGTCGATCGACCGCATGCCGCACGAAGAGCGGCTCGCCGCGGTGCGCGACCGCACCGGCGGGCGGGGCGCCGACGTGGTGATCGAGGCGGCCGGGGCGCCGATCGCCGTGGTGGAAGGCGCCGAGCTCTGCCGGGACGGCGGTGTCCTGGTGGTCGCCGGACAGTACACCGACCACGGCGAGGTGAGCTGGAACGTCCACTCGCTGCTCAATCGCAAGCACCTCGAGGTGCGCGGCTGCTGGGGGAGCGATTTCTCCCACTTCTACCGCGCCATTCAGATCCAGGCGCGGCAACAGGATCGCTTCCCCTGGAAGGATCTGGTGGGCGGCAGCTTCCCCCTCGATCGGGCGGAGGAGGCGCTGCGGGCGGTGGAAGGGCGCACGCTGCTAAAGGCGGCGATTGTGCCGGGGAGATGAGCCGGGCAGGTAAGCGACGGCCCCCCGACCGGACGAAGCCGGGAGGCCGTCAGTATGCAGTTGGTAGCGCTACGGGGAATCGAACCCCGGTTTGATGGCTGAGAACCACCCGTCCTAACCCCTAGACGATAGCGCCACCTGCTGGTTCCGGGACAGGGATTCGAACCCCGATAACATGCTCCAGAGGCATGTGTCCTACCGTTAGACGATCCCGGAACGAGGCTAAGGATTCTAGCGAAGGCCGGCCGGGAGAGTCAATTCGCCGCCGGTGCCGGTTCTTTGGTCTCTCCGAACAGCCGGGTGACCGTGCGCTCGCCCTTCATCTGCACGCCGAGCACGACCCGCGTCGAGCCGAGGCCCGGATCGAAATCCTCGGCCTGCGTGGGAAGCCTTCTGAGCGGCGCCTCGATGTCGATCGTCAGGTTGCTGCTCAGCTTGCTGATGATGAAGACGCCCTGCCTGATGTCAAAGACCGCTTCCCCGCGTCCGCTGCCCGAGATCACGTAGGTGGTCCCCTCCCTGGCAGGGGGGCGATCGGGATCGGCCTCGTAGGTCATCGTCATCCCGAAGACGGCCTTCTCCGGCCCGACCTCGTGCAGCGTATAGGTCCGGGTCAGAATCAGGCCGGCATTCTCGAAACCGTTGATCGTGAGCCGCGTCGGCAGGTCGCTCTTCGTCCGGGTGGTGAATCCCTCGCCGATTTTGAGGTCCATCGGGCCGGCGACGGAGGGGAACAGATGATGCAGGAAAGGGAAGCTGAGATCCTTGATCGATTCATCCTCATCCCCCGCCGTTTCCTCCATGGCAATCACGTTGCCGTATCGATCGAATGTCCCCTCCCACACCTTCGAGGTCACGGCGCGCCGGACGTGTCTGGGGAGATTGGCCACATGCTTCCCGGGCTTCATGATTTCCAGGGCGTAGCGGGGAATCTGCCGGCGGAACGGCACGCTGCCGTCGGCGGCCGCGTCGCGGGTGATGGTAATGAACTCGACCTTCTCCTCCTTGACGATCCCGATCATTTTCCCGGTCCAGAAGGAGAAGCTCTCCTGGTAATCGGGCGGCACCTCGAACGACACATCCCGGTTGTTGATCTTGATCCGTCCCGAGAATTCGAAGGAGCTGCGGGGCGGCGCCTGCGGCGCCAGCCGCAGGTCGGATGCGCCGGCCGGGAGCCCGGGGGGACCCGCCGCGAGCAGGCCGGCCACGGCGAGGCCGGGCAGGAGTAAGGTCCGGAGTGGCGGGAATGATTTCATCGCGGGCTCACATCAGGTACCGGTCCGACCCGTCGTCGGCGCCCGGCTCCCCGCCGCCCCCGCCTTCCTCGGGCCGCTGCTTCCAGAAGTCGTCGATGGCACGCCGGATCGCCGCGTCCTCCGGAACCCGCACGTTATGGATGCCGCCGAGCAGCAGGAGGGCGTTGCCGACCTGCGGCACGTCGAGCTGCAGGTAACGCCGCAGCGGCTCGATCAGTTCGCGGGCGCCGAGAAGCGACATCCAGCGGGCGGCGTTACCGGGGCCAGCCGCCTCGACGAAGAGATCGAAATGCTCCAGCACCACCTCGAGCGCCTTCTTCGTGCCAATCTCACAGAGGAGGATCAGCAGGCTGTGCTCCGCCTCCTCGTCGAGCTCGCCGCCCTCCAGGCCGGCCCGCACCGATTCGATGACCGTCTCCCCCATCTGCGACATCGCCTGCTCGGCCGCCTCGTACAGATAGGAATTGTCCTCGGAGAGGAACTCGATGATTTCACCGATGGCGCCGACCGAGCGGATCTGGCCGAGCGTTTCCAGCGCCGTCGATTGCGGAAAGAACGGCCCGCGGGCCGCCAGGATCTCCAGACAGCGCTCTTCGACGGCCCGCCGCGCCACCGACCGCCGGTCGCTCCCTTCCGGGCCGGCCGCCTCGACAGCGCGCCGCAGCGCCACCGGCAGCGGTTCCAGCAGGGCGCTCGTCTCCACCTCCATGAGGGAGAGAAGGGCCGTCGGATCGTCCGCCGCGCGCCGCACCTCGAGATGATAGTTGCGGTAGCGGGCCATCTTGACGGCGGCCGACAGCAGGAATCCGCTCAGCCACTCGCCGAGATGCGGCCCGAGGCCCTCGACAGCGCGCGCCACCTCACGGTCGGACCAGAACGACACCACCTCGACGATGCGATCAACCAGGTCGTCTCCCGGCACCCGCTTCACCTTGAGGGCGCCCTGCCGCACCGCCTCCGCCAGCACGGCGGCAATGGCCTCGAACGCTCCCTCCCGCAGCGCCGCCGCTATCTTCTCGATCGTTTCCTCGTCGAGGCCGGACCGCAGATCGCAGTCGTAGCTCGACTCCACCGCCTTCAGCGTCTTGTGAAAATCGATGCGGCCGCGCAGCGATGTTCGCAGGCACCACCCACAGTCGTCGATCTGCAGATGATCCATCAGGACGCGGAACGCCTCGGCGGCGCCCTCGCCCGACACACCCTTCATCCCGGCATCCCGCCACTGCAGGGAGCGGAGCCACGCCTTGAGCAGCGGCCGGTACTCTCCCGGCTGCGCGTGTTTCAGGGCGGACCGGAGGATCGGCGGCGAGCCGACCCAGTCGGTGCGCCGCTGCAGAAACTCGCGCAGCACCTCCCGCGCCCCCGGATCGCCCCGCTCGGCCAGCGCTTCCATGACGCAGGCCCAGCACTCCTCGTCGAAATCGCGCCGATTCAGGGCGGAGCGCACCATGTCGACCGCCTCCGGCGCGCGCAGCATGACCAGTGCCGTCAGGGAGCGCGCCGCCGGCAGTCCGCGCAGGCGGCGGACCCCTTTCGCCAGTTGCTCCAGATGATGCCGGCCTCCATGGTGGCCGAGATGGGCAGCGACCATTTCCTGCGTCGTCCCATGTTCGTCGAACAGGAAAGGCGCGATGAGGTCGGTCGCCTCCTGCGGATGGTGCCGCATCAGCCGGTCGGCGGCCCAGCAGCGCACCTCCGGATCCTCGTAACGGAGGAACCGTCCCAGATCCTTCACACTCCACATCTGTTCGGTCATTGATGGGCGCTCCAGTCAGGTCAGGGCGGGATTATAGCCGATCCACGCGCGACTCCCCACAGCGGTCGATTACGCCCGCCGGTTGACCTCAATTAGATTGTATGATACAAATAGTTGGTCGATTTCGGAATCGTCCGGGTGAGCAGCAATGAGCCAACCACGACAACCGCAACTGAGGCGCGATGCGCGCCGGCTGCGCTCCATCCTGGCGATGCTGGTGCGCCGCTTCGCGCTCTCCGAGCGCGCCGACATCGCCTGCTGCGGCATGACGGTCGCGCAGGCGATGACTCTAGAGGTCCTGCGCACCGAGGGCGCGATGCGCCTCGGCGCTCTCGGCCGCCGGCTCGGCATCAGCCCCAGCACCCTGACCCGGAACCTCCAGCGCCTGCAGGCGCGCGGCTTCCTCACCCGTCTTCCCGACCCGGACGACATCCGGGCGTCGCGCGTCTCCCTGAGCGATGCGGGACGCCGGGCGGCGGCGCGCGTCGTGCGCCAGGAAGAGAGCTTCGCCATGACGATTCTCGAGCGCTTCCGCCCCGGGCGCAGCCGGGCCGCGCTGATCTCGATGGAGGAGCTGCTGGCGGCGGTCCGCGGCGCCACCGAAACCGGCTGCCCGGGCGCCTTCGATCACCTGATGAAGGAATTTCCGCGGACCCCATCCCGTTAGGAAGCTGCCATAATGAAACGAACGTCTACGGAGGTAAGACCATGAACGAAACATCCAAACAGGACACCACGACGCTGCCTGAGGGGGGCGAGAAGGTGGTCGAGAAGGTCCGGGAGCGCTACGGGCAGATTGCCGAAGGGAAGATCTCCGGCTGCTGCGGCGTCGCCAGCGCCGAGGACCGCCGCGCCGCCGAGGCTTCGATCTCCCTCGAAATCGGCTACAGCGACGGCGATCTCGCCGCCGCCCCCGACAGCGCCAACCTCGGCCTCGGCTGCGGCGCGCCGATCACGTTTTGCGACCTCGCGGCCGGCGAGACGGTGGTCGATCTCGGCTCGGGACCAGGTCTCGACGCCTTCCTCGCCGCCCGCCAGGTCGGGCCGGAGGGGCGCGTGATCGGCATCGACATGACCCCCTCGATGCTGGAACGGGCCCGCCAGGGAGCGCGCGAGGCCGGCTTGAAGCAGGTCGAATTTCGCCAAGGGCGCCTGGAGAAGCTGCCGGTCGACGACGCCTCGGTCGACGCCGTCACCAGCAACTGCGTCATCAACCTGGTCCCCGACAAGGCGGTGGTCTTCCGCGAGGTAGTCCGCGTGCTTCGTCCCGGTGGGCGGCTGGTCGTCTCCGACATCATCCTCGACGGCGCGCTCCCCGAGGTCGTGGCGCGCGACGTTCTCGCCTACGCCGGTTGCATCTCCGGCGCCCTGCTCCGCGCTCGCTACTTCGACATGATCGCCGCCGCCGGCCTCGGCGACGTCACCATCTTCAAGGACGTCGACTACCTCGCCTCGGGCGGCTACGTCTATCCGGAGGAGCTGCTGTCACGCATGAAGGAAGCGGGGGTCGCGCCGAAAGATCTGGAAGGGACGGTCCGCTCGGTCACCTACCGGGCCGTCAAGCCGGTCTGAATTGGCGGAGAGGGGGGGATTCGAACCCCCGGTAGCGGTTTTAGCCACTACAACTGCTTAGCAGGCAGCCCTGTTCAGCCACTCCAGCACCTCTCCGCGCAGGGCTTAACTTTATGCAGCGTAAACGTTTAACAGCGGCTCACGAACCCTGAAGCGGGAGTCGTCGTCCGAGCCTTCTGCCATATAACTGCCATCTATCTTTTCGGGGCCACTGAGGGCTCTGGCAGCCGCCCGGAGCTGGTCGTCGGCCACGTGCATGTACCTCTCGGTGATGAACGCGGTCGAGTGGCCCATCATTTTCGCCAGGACCTCTCGGGCGATTCCCCGCCGCAAGGCTCTCGTTGCGAACGTGTGGCGGAAAGTCCGAAAGTTGCAGCCTGAGATCCCAGCTTCCCCGTAGGTCTTGCCGAGCGCCCACTCCAGCGCCTTCTCATCGATGGGCTGCCCTCTTTCGTTCAGGAAGATGTTTCCACTCGCCTGCCGGGTGCGGCTAGCGCGCCGGAGGGCCTCGATCGCCCCGTCCGCGAGTACCTGCCGAACCGGCTTTCCGGTCTTGTCCCGTTGCATCGCGAAGCCGCCACCGATGATCCGCCCACCGGAGCGGTCGAGATCCAACTCCTGCCACCGCAGGCGCAATATCTTTCCCCTATCCATGCCGGTCTCGATGGCCCATGTTATCACGGCGTTGAGCCAGGCCGGCGCAACGCCCTTCAGGCGTACGAACTCTTCGTCTGAGAGCCACCGGACTTGCTGAGGGTCAAAGGATTCACGGGGACGCTTGACATGCCTGGCATCCGCGGGGTTGGTCGACACGTAGCCCTTTTGCCTCGCCCACCCGAAGAACGTCCCCAACGAAATGAGGTCCTTTCTTACCGTTGAGCTGCTGGCCTCGTCCCTGCGTTTGTTCCGAAACTCAAGGACATCACCTTCGGTAATATCCCCGATGCAATGTCCCTTGAAGAACACCCGCCACAGCTTGGAGCGCTGAAGGTAGTACCGCATATTGCCGCTGCGGGGGCGGTAGCATTTAAGGAATTCATCCAGAACCGCCTCGAAGGTCGGGGACTTCTCACCCTTCCCTCTGACCAGCCTTTTGGTTCGTTCTGGGTCTTGGTGGCCCGCATTGATTTCCAGCGTAATCCTTGATCCGAGCTGGTCCGCCTCCCGCTTATTGTCCCCTGCCGGATAGCGCACCCGCTCTCCACCGAAGAGGTAATCGACGTACCATCGCCCACTCTTGGCTTCCTTGTATGTCCTCATCGGCTTGTCGCCTTGGCCTTCTTCGGCGTGCATGCCGATGTCGAGTTCCCGTACTTGGCAGCAACCTCTGCTAGCTGTGATGGGACTCGTGCTTCACCGAACAACCGATGTCTGAGGTACGCGGAGAGCGGAAGGCACAAGCTGTCTGCTTCGTCAACCAGCTTTCGATACTCAGCCGGCCTGAGCCGCAGTGACAGCAACCGTGTCCGCTGAAGTCGCCTGGCTTTCATGTCTGACTTTGTAATACGATTCCACCAAGATGTCAAGCAAAAGGTTGACGAATCTCACCAGGAGCTCGAATCGACGACCGCCGTCGAGGGGCGTCGCAAACTCGCCAGACAGCAACTTAGAC
>CBDUYA010000024.1:0-15768 GCA_965371335.1 uncultured bacterium
GATAAGCTCACGCTAGCCGTGCGCGGATAAGGTCGATCTTTTCGCTGTGGCGGGACGGGGGCCGCCTCCCTTCGCCTCGAGGCGCTCTCTCAGGCCGTCATGCTCGCGCATTATCTCCTTCGGGATGCGGGCGCCGAAGCGGGCGAAGAAATCCGACTGGCTGTGCAGAGCCTCGGTCCAGCCTTCGCGATCGACGGCCAGCAGGCGATCGAGCGCGCCGTCGGGAAGGTTGAGTCCCTCGGTGTTCAGCTCTGCGCGGTCAGGCAGGTAGCCGATCGGGCTTTCGACCCCTCTGGCGCGGCCGCGACAGCGATCGATCACCCACTGCAGAACCCGCAGGTTCTCTCCGAAGCCGGGCCACAGGAATTTGCCGTCGTCGCCCCGGTTGAACCAGTTGACGCGATACACCCGCGGCGGGTTCTTCAGCCGCTTGCCCATCTCCAGCCAGTGGCCGAAGTAATCGGCCATGTTGTAGCCGCAGAACGGGAGCATGGCGAACGGGTCGCGGCGCAGTACGCCGACCTTGCCGGTCGCCGCAGCGGTCGTCTCCGACGCCATGGTGGCGCCGAGGTAGACGCCGTGCTGCCAGTTGAACGCCTCGTAGACCAGCGGGATCACGCTGGCGCGGCGGGCGCCGAACAGGAAGGCGCCGATCGGCACGCCTTTCGGGTCGTTCCACTCGTTCGAGTAGCTCGGGTTTTGCGTCACCCTGACGGTGAAGCGGCTGTTGGGGTGGGCCGCCGGTTTGTCACTCGCCGGGGTCCACGGCCTGCCGGTCCAGTCGATGCACTTCTCCGGCGGCGCTTCCAGCCCCTCCCACCAGACGGTGCCGTCCGGCTTCATGCCGACGTTGGTGAAGATCGCGTCCTTCTGCAGCATCGCGAGGGCGTTGGGATTCGACTGCTGGCTGGTGCCGGGGGCCACGCCGAAGAAGCCGGCCTCCGGGTTGATGGCGTACAGCCGGCCATCCTCGCCCGGACGGAGCCAGGCGATGTCGTCGCCGACCGTCCACACCTTCCACCCTTTGAATTGCGCCGGCGGCACCAGCATCGCCAGGTTGGTCTTGCCGCAGGCGCTCGGGAAGGCGCCGCAGATGTAAGTCTTCTCGCCTTTCGGCGACTCGATGCCGACGATCAGCATGTGCTCGGCGAGCCACCCTTCCTTGCGGCCGAGGGCGCTGGCGAGCCGCAGGGCCATGCACTTCTTCGACAGGAGGGCGTTGCCGCCGTAGCCGGAGCCGACGCTCCAGATGGTGTTGTCCTGCGGGAAGTGACAGATGAACCGGCGGTTCTCGTTCAGATCCGCCCGGGCGTGCAGGCCGCGGGTGAAGTCATCGGAGCTTCCGAGGTGCTCCAGCGCAACCGAGCCCATGCGGGTCATCATCCCCATGTTCAGCACCACGTAGAGGCTGTCAGTCAGCTCGACACCGACCTTGCTGAACGGCGAGCCTTTCGGTCCCATCAGGAAGGGGATGACGTACATGGTGCGCCCCTTCATGCAGCCGTCATAGACGCCGCGCAGCCTGGAGTAGGCCTCGGCCGGCGCCATCCAGTTGTTGGTCGGGCCGGCGTCACCTTCCTCGTTCGAGCAGATGAAGGTGAGCTTCTCCGTGCGGGCGACGTCGTTCAGGGCGCTGCGGTGCAGGTGGCAGCCCGGCAGCTTCTCCTGATTGAGCTCAATCAGCTCACCGGTCTGATGAGCCTGCCGGGTCAGGCGCTCGCGCTCCTCCTCCGAGCCGTCCAGCCAGACGACCTTGTCCGGCCGGCATAGCCGTTCGCACTCTTCAACCCATTTCGTCAGAGACTGATTGTTCGGCATATCACTCCCCCTGCCTTGAGACGAGCCCGGCTCCGCGGTCCGAGGGGACGAGTCGTTGGAAACGCAGCTTGAATCCGTTCAACTAACTATTCTAGTACGGTCTGCCGCCGGGAGACACGGCGTTTTTTCACCTCCCCGTCCTCGCGATTGGCAGGCCCCGCGGCCTCGACATGGTACCCCGTCAGGGCCTTCATATAGTTGGCCCGCTCGAACGCCGTCGGGTCCGGGCATGACCGCTGGCTCATGCTTCCCTTCATCTGGGAAACCGACTCATATTCGTTCTCTTCCATCCAGTCCACCATGTCTCTGCGGACGGTGCTCAGGTAGGGGATGCCGTGGCGCAGCAGGGCCGAGCAGAGCATCGTCACGTCGGCGCCCGCCATCAGCATCTTGAGGGCGTCGGCGCCGGTCAGGACCCCGCCGGTGGCCGCCATGCTGGCGTGGATCCGCCCGTACAGGATGGCGATCCAGCGCAACGGCAGGCGCATCGCCTGCGGGGTGCTGAGCAGCACGTTCGGCTTGACCTCGAGCTCCTCCAGGTCGATGTCCGGCTGGTAGAACCGGTTGAACAGGACGAGGCCGCCGGCGCCGGCGCGCGCCAGGCGACGCGCCATCTGGGCCAGGGCGGTGAAGTGCGGCCCGATCTTGACCGCCAGGGGAAAGGTCACCACCTCGTGCACGTGGCGGACCACCTCGATATAGCGTTCCTCGATCTCCTCGCTGGTCGTATCAATGTCGGCGGGAACCTCGTACAGATTCAGCTCGAGGGCGTCGGCTCCCGCCTGCTCGATGCCGCGGGCGTAGTCGATCCAGCCGCCGATCGAGCTGCCGTTCAGGCTGGCGAATAGCGGGATGGATAGCGCCTCTTTGGCGCGGCGGACATGCTCCAGGTATTCGTCCGGCCCGAATATGAAATGGCGCGGCTCCGGGAAGTAAGTGAGCGCCTCGGCGAACGACTCGGCGCCATGTCCGAGGTAGTGATCGAGGGTGCGTGCCTCCTGCTCGATCTGCTCCTCGAACAGCGAATGGAGAACGACAGCGCCGGCGCCCTCGTCTTCCATACGCTTCAGATTATCGATCGATTCGGACAGCGGGGAGGCCGACGGAACGAGAGGGGAGCGTAGCTGCAGTCCGAGATAGGTGGTCTCAAGATCCATGGCGCGCCTTCCTTTCGGGCTCCTGCTCCGTGTGAGATGCCGCCAGATCCTGCAGCCGGTTCCATCGGTCCTGAACATCCTGGCGCGCGAGATCCATCAAGCGTCGAGCCTCCTCCGGGTGGCTGGCTTTCAGAATCCGGTAGCGGGTTTCCCGATAGGCGTACTCCTCCAGCCGAATGCACGGCGGCCTGGAGTCGAGATGCAGAGGATTCGCGCCGGTCGCAGTGGCGTCCGGGTTGTATCTCAACAGTGGCCAGTAGCCGCTGTCGACCGCCAGCTTCTGCTGCTGCATTCCCTGCGTCATGTTGATGCCGTGCGCGATGCAGTGGCTGTAAGCGATGATGAGCGATGGCCCACGGTGGGCTTCGGCCTCGAGGAAGGCCCGAACTGTCTGCGTGTCGGAGGCGCCCATCGCCACCCGCGCGACGTACACGCTCCCGTAGCTCATCGCCAGCGCGGCGAGGTCCTTGCGCGGCTGATCCTTGCCGGCCGCGGCGAACTTCGCCACCGCGGCGCGCGGGGTCGCCTTGGAGGCCTGTCCGCCGGTGTTCGAGTAGACCTCGGTGTCGAGCACCAAGAGGTTGACGTCGCGACCCGAGGCGAGGACATGATCGAGCCCGCCGTAGCCGATGTCGTAGGCCCAGCCGTCGCCACCTACGATCCAGACGCTGGTCGGCACTAGCGCATTGGCCAGATCGAGCAGCGCGGCGGCGGCCGGGTCGTCGATCGTCTTCAGCTTCTTCTTCAGCTCTTCCACCTGGTCGCGGCGGGCTGCTATCGCCTCTTCACCCGCGATCTCCTCAACCAGGCCCGCCGCCAGGTCGCGCCCCAGCGCGCCGGCCAGCCGGCCGACGAGGGTCTCGGCATGGCGCCGGCGCATGTCGCAGCTCAGCCGGAAGCCGAAGCCGAACTCAGCGTTGTCCTCGAACAGGGAATTCGACCAGGCCGGGCCGCGACCATCGCGGTTGGCGGTCCACGGGGTGGTCGGCAGGTTGGCGCCGTAGATCGAGGAGCAACCGGTGGCGTTGGCGATCATCAGGCGATCGCCGAACAATTGCGTCAGCAGCTTCAGGTAAGGGGTCTCGCCGCAGCCGGCGCAGGCGCCGGAGTACTCGAACAGCGGCTCGAGAAGCTGCGAGCCCTTGACCGTCTCGTGATTGACCCGGGACCGGTCGGCTTCCGGCAGGCGCAGGAAGAAATCGTAGTTGATGCGCTCGGCGTCAAGCAGCGGATCCTGCGGGACCATGTTGATCGCCTTGAGGCGGGTCTCCGTCTTGTTCTTGGCCGGGCACACCTCGACGCACATCCCGCAGCCGGTGCAGTCCTCCGGGGCGACCTGCACCGTGTAGCGGGTGCCCGCCCCGAACTCGGACCCCTTCCACGGCATCGCCTTGAAGGTCACGGGGGCGTCCTTCAGGTCGGCCTGCGGGTAGGCCTTGACGCGAATGGCGGCGTGCGGACAGACCATCGCGCACTTATTGCACTGGATGCACCACTCGGAATCCCAGGCGGGGATCTCGCGGGCGATGTTGCGTTTCTCCCAGCGGGCCGTACCGATCGGGAAGGTGCCGTCGGGCGGCAGGGCGCTCACCGGGAGGGTATCGCCCCGGCCGCTCATGATCGCCGCCGTCACCCGCTGAACAAAGTCGGGCGCCTCGTCCGGCACCACCGGACGCCGAGAGCGCTTCGTCGTCACCTTCGCCGGCACCTTCACCTCGCGCAGCCGCGACAGCGCCCCGTCGACCGCGGCAACATTACGGGCCACCAGGTCGGCGCTCTTCTTGCCGTAGGTCTCGCGGATCGTCTCCTTGATCGCCTCGAGCGCCTTCTCTGCCGGGAGCACATGCGACAGGGCGAAGAAGCAGGTCTGCATGACGGTGTTGATCAGGCGCCCGAGCCCCGCCTCCTCGGCGACCGCGAAGCCGTCCACCACGTGAAAGCGGATCCGTTTGGCGATCATCGCCTCCTGCATCTCGCGGGGCAGCCGGTCCCACGCCTTCTCTGGCGAGGCGGCGGTGTTCAGGAGGAAGGTGGCGCCGGGGCCGGCGATGTCGAGCAGATCGATCGTGTCGAGGAACTGTTCGTGGTGACAGGCGACGAAGCTGGCCGATGTGATCAGATAGGTGGAGCGGATCGGACGCGGTCCGAATCTCAGGTGAGAGACGGTGACCGAGCCGGCCTTCTTGGAATCGTAGACGAAATATCCCTGCGCGTGGTTCGGTGTCTTATCGGCGATGATCTTGATCGAATTCTTGTTCGCGCCGACGGTGCCGTCCGAGCCGAGCCCGTAGAACACCGCGCGGACGGTGTCGTCGCATTCGGTGGAGAACGATCGATCCCAGTCGAGCGACGTGCCGCTGACGTCGTCGACGATGCCGATGGTGAAGTGGTGGCGCCGCCGGTCCTTGTCCAGCTCGGCCAGCACGGCGGCCGCCATGGCAGGAGTGAATTCCTTCGACGACAGGCCGTAGCGACCACCCATCACCAGGGGTCGCCCGGCGGCCGGCAGCGTCCCGGAGAGACCCCCTTCCTCCAGGGCCGCCAGGACGTCGAGATAGAGCGGCTCGCCGATGGCGCCCGGCTCCTTGGTGCGGTCGAGAACGGCGATCGACCGCACGGTGCCCGGGAGGCACCGCAAAAATCGATCTGCTGCAAAGGGGCGAAACAGCCGGACCTTGATCAGGCCGACCCGCTGGCCGCGCTGCACCAGCTCCTCGACCGCTTCCTCCGCGGCGCCGGCGCCCGAGCCCATCAGGACCAGGACGCGCTTCGCCTCCGGGCTGCCGACGTAGTCGAACGGGTGGTAGGACCGTCCGCAGCGGGCCGCCAGCCGATCCATCGCCGCCTGCACGCGTCCGGGACACTCCTCGTAGAAGGGGTTGATCGCCTCGCGTGCCTGGAAGAAGACGTCGGGGTTCTGCGCCGTGCCGCGCAGCGAGGGGCAGGCGGGGGAGAGAGCCCGTTGACGATGAGCGCTGAGCGCTCCGCGGTCGAGGAGCGCCCGAAGATCCTCCTCCGAGAGTTCGACGATCTTCTGGATCTCGTGCGAGGTGCGGAAGCCATCGAAGAAATGCAGAAACGGGATGCGGGTGTTGAGCGTGGCGGCGTGCGCCACCGCGGCCAGGTCCATCGTCTCCTGCACCGAGGACGAGGCGAGCATGGCGAACCCGGTCGCCCGCGCCGCCATCACATCGCTATGGTCGCCGAAGATCGACAGGGCGTGTGTGGCAACCGTCCGCGCCGCGACGTGGATCACCGCCGGCGTCAGCTCGCCGGCGATCTTGTACATGTTCGGGAGCATCAGCAGGAGGCCCTGCGAGGACGTGAAGGTCGTCCCGAGGGATCCACTGGTCAACGCACCGTGCAGGGCTCCGGCGGCACCCCCTTCGCTCTGCATTTCGACCACGCTGGGGGTTGTGCCGAACAGGTTCGGTCGCCCCGACGCCGCCCAGGCGTCGGCCCACTCTCCCATCGGCGAGGCCGGGGTAATGGGGTATATGGCGATCACCTCGCTCAGCGCGTAGGCGACACGCGCCACCGCTTCGTTGCCATCCAGTGCGACAGAACTCTTCATTCTCCTCTCGAGGGCATTGACCGCCCGATAGACCCGGATCATACCTGATCGGTTGAAGAGCAATCACCGTGCCACGGGCTGTTGATGCCCGAGCTTCACCTCCTTCGCCGGCGGGAGAAGGGGCTCTCATGTTGATGAACCCTCTGGTGCGGCTGGAAGACGGGGGCCCTCAGGCAGCGGAGAAGTCCATCCCCTGCAATGTGTCGATCCATTCTTCAGCGCGCGCGCGTGCCTGGTCCCACTCCCCACCGAGGATGGCGTGATTGACCTCCTGCGTGATGCCGGCACAGCCGCCATACTGGATGAAGCCGCGGCAGAAATGGCACATCTGAGTCGGCTGGCTCTCCGCCGCCTGGCCGGACGGCGGTGGCTTCTGCGCATCGCTCGCGGCGAGGTTCGTTTTGGTGCGTTCCGCGATCGCTTCGTCACAGAACTCGTCCATCTCGGTGGTCAGGGCCAGCGCCCCGCCTTCGTCACGGGCCTCGATCTGCTCGAGAATCTGCCGCCAACGGGCGACCACCACCGAGCGAGCGGCATTCCAACGGTCACGATCGGGATCCGTCATATCATGTCCTCCTGGGCAGCGGGATCGAGCTGCTCCCCCGGGATCGAAACTTGCAAGAAAAGTGCCGAAGAGTGCCGCAGAGGCCGCGGCCACCCGGGGCCCGGATTCACGAGCCGGCTCCGTTTCGTAGCCTCGAACCGGTCCCGCCGTCCGGACCGGGGCACGCTCAATCCACGGTCCTTCAGCTTCGCGCAATCCGTTCGCCCCGGGGGGGGGCCGTACCGCAGAAGTTGCGCAAGGCGGCCGCAGCCCGGAGGAGGAGTGAAATGCCGGTTATCTACGAGCCGTTTCGCATCAAGGTCGTCGAACCGATCGCCATGCCGACCCGCGAGGAGCGGGAGCGCTTCCTCCGCGAGGTGCACTACAACCTGTTCGGGCTGCAGGCCGACCGGGTGACTTTCGATCTCCTGACCGACTCCGGCACCTCGGCGATGAGCGCCGCGCAGTGGGGCGCGATGATGGTCGGGGACGAATCGTACGCCGGATCGCGATCGTTCGCGAAGTTCGAGCGCGTGGTCCGGGATCTGACCGGCTACAAGCACATCATTCCGACCCACCAGGGACGAGCGGCCGAGCGCATCCTGTTCCAGATCACCGTGCGCGACGGCTCAGTGGTGCCGAACAACAGCCACTTCGACACCACCCGGGCCAACATCGAGTACGACCGGGGCGAGGCGCTCGACCTGGTGATCGAGGAGGCGGCCGACACCGCCTCGGAGTTTCCCTTCAAGGGGAACATCGACATCGCGCGCCTGGAGACGCTGTGCCGCGAGCGGAGAGATTCGATCCCGTTGGGTATGATGACGATCACCAACAACACCGGCGGGGGACAGCCGGTCAGCCTGGAGAATCTCAAGGCGTGCGCGCGGGTGTTGCGCGCGCACGATATCCCGTTCATTCTCGACGCCTGCCGGTTCGCCGAAAACGCCTACTTCATCAAGCTGCTGGAGGGAGGGCAGCGGGAGCGCCCGGTGGCCGACATCGCGCGCGAGGTGTTCCGCCTGGCCGACGGCTGCATCGTCAGCGGCAAGAAGGACGGCCTGGTCAACATGGGAGGATTTCTGGCGCTCAACGACGATCGCCTGGCGGCTGAGGCGCGCAACCTCCTGATCCTGACCGAAGGGTTCCCCACCTACGGCGGGTGCGCGGCGCGCGATCTGGAGGCGCTCGCCGTCGGCCTGGAGGAAGTGCTGGACGAGCGTTACCTCGAGTACCGCCACGCGACGGTCCGTTATCTGGCTCGCGGGCTCAACACGATGGGGTTTCCAACGGTGCAACCGCCCGGCGGCCACGCCGTGTTCATCGATGCGCGCCGCTTTTTGCCGCACATTCCGCCCCACCAATACCCCGGGCAGGCGCTGGTCTGCGAGCTCTACCTTGAAGGAGGCATTCGCACCTGCGAGATCGGCAGCGTGATGTTCGGCAAGCATGAGGAAGTAGGGAAGTTCCTCCCCCCACGTCTCGATCTCGTCCGGCTGGCGCTGCCTAGGCGGGTCTACACGCAGAGCCACGTCGACCGGATCCTGGAGATCTGCGCCGGGGTCGGCAGGCGCGCCGCCGATTTGCGGGGCCTCGAGATGACCTATGCGCCGCCGTACCTGCGACACTTCACGGCGCACTTCCGGCCGCTCTAACCTCCATTTCTCACTAGGCTGCTGCCGGGTAGTGTGGCTTGAGCGGCAGGGTGCGGATCAACGGTAGGCGAACACCATTGCGTAAATGATCCAGATGACGCAGAAGAAGCCTGCGGCGAGGGCGCCCCAGGCGAAGCCGCGGATGGTGCGGATGACGATCGGCGGATACGCTTCGACGATGCGCCGCTCCAGCCGTCCTGACTTCAGCAGCGCCTCGTACTCGGCCGGCTTGTCGCGCTTGAACTCTTCGAGGGGCATCCGCCCCGTGAAGATGACGATGTCCATCGGGAACTTCTCCGGCCGCAGGTGGGTGTTGAAGAAGTGCACGGTGAAGATGAACCCGGTAGCGAGCAACGCCTCGTCGCTGTGAATGATGGTGGCAACGTTAAGGAACCAGCCCGGCATGAAGCGAGTCAGGAACACGGAGAACCACAGCATGAAGCCGGTCGATCCGATGATGGCGATCCCCCAGAAAACCGCGAAGTAATCGAACTTCTCCCAGTAGGTCCAGCGGCCATAGCGTGGACGCTCTCCCAGGCCGAGGAACCATTTCATCGAGCCGGCGAACTCGGCGAGGTCCCTGCGGGTCGGCAGCATGGTGTTCGACCCGAACAGCATCTCCCGCCACGACCCGTAGCGGCGATTGCGCAGCCGGATCAGATCGGTGAGATGGGCGGCGAAGATCCCGCACATGACGACCGCCGCGAAGCGGTGGATGTACCCGGCGGTCTCGAATCCGCCGAGAATGTGCGATACGGCCGAGGCCCAGGGGGTGTAGGAGAACTTCAGCGTCATGCCGGTGACCGCCAGGCTGATGAAGCTGAGGATCATGAACAGGTGCAGTAGCCGGTCGAGCCGGTCGAAGCGGAGGAACTGCACTTCGTTCTGGTCGTTGCCGTGTCCGTTCATAGCGCTATGTCTTCCTCTCTCCCTGCCGATCGCCATCCGGCCGCTGCGCACCGTTGCGGCGCAGCTCGCGTCTCCACTGCAGCGCGCGCGGGATCCAGAGCAGCGTGTGCAGGCCGCCGACCACGAAGGTCCCGACCAGCAGAGTCGTCATCCCCCAGAAGGTCCAGAACAGCCATGGGTACTTCTCGGGATCGTGGTGCGTAGCATGCGTGAGATAGCCCGCGAACCGGCGCGTGGCGCCGGGATGACACTTCTGGCAGGTGGCGACAACGTTCGCACGACTGAGGTGCGAGTTCGGATTCGAGACCGGAAGAATGTCGTGCGCGCCGTGACAGTCGTAGCACTTGGCGGTTTTGGTGTAGCCGAGCTGCGACACCTTGCCGTGGTAGGTGTCGAAGTAGGTGCTGGCGATCTCCTCGTGGCAGCGGCCGCACTGGTCCATGATCGCCAGCTTGAACCCCTGCTGGTCGGTCCTGCGAATGGTGTGCGACGTGTGGCAGTCGCTGCACACCGGGAGCTCCTTGTCGATTTCGGTCACCAGAGCCGAGTGAACGCTGCGGACGAACTTCTCCTCGATCCCGTGGTGGCAACGCCCGCAGGTGTCGGGGACGTTGTCCCTGTGCACCGTCGAGAGAGGATCCTCGTGGGGGAGCTCGCCGTGGGCAGTGTGACAGTCGGTGCACATCGCCGTGACCACCAGACCGCTCTTCAGCAGGCCCTTGCCGTGAATGCTCAGCGTGTAGCTCTTGATGATCTCGCGGTTGTCGCCGGTGTAGCGCAGCGCCGCTACCTCGCCTTCACGGTGGCAACGGGCGCAGAGATCGGGGATGTTCGTCGGAAAGGTTTGCGAGGCGGAATCGCGTTTGCCGAGCACGCCATGCGCGCCGTGGCACTCGAGGCAGGTGGGGGCGTTCGGATCGTTGTCGGCGAACAGCCGGCCATGCACGCTTCCCTGGTATTGGGTCACGACCTCCGCGTGGCAGATGGAGCAGTCGACCTGCGGAGTGACGGTCTCACAGGGTCGACGGCTCGACGGATTGACGCCGGTGTGACACTGGCTGCAGGCCGTATCGACGTGCATGGAGTGGGCGAGTTGATCCTCGTCGACGGACAGCGAGCGGCCGTCCGCCGCCCGGAGATCCGCCTTCTCGTGGCAGCTGAGGCAGTCCCGATCGGCCATCCCCTGGTCGTAGAAGACCTTGCGTGCCTCGTGCGGCTGATGACAGTCGACGCAAGCCGGTAGCACGTCGACCTCCTTCTCCCACAGCTCGCCCCGGATGACCTTGCGGTGCACTGCTTCGATCGCGGCGTGGCACTGGGTGCAGGTGGCGGCGATGTTGCGGCGCGCGATCGACGAACGCAGGTCGGTGTGCGGCAGGATGCGGTGCGGTGTATGACAAGTGGCGCAGGTGGCGGTGACGATCAGCCCTTTCTTCAGGAGGCCTTCGCCATGGATGCTCTCGGTGTAGTTCTCCAGGATGTGATCCTGATGAATCTCCCGCTGCCGCTGCACCGGCGCCCCTTCCTTGTGGCACTTGCCGCAGACGAAGGGAATGCGCAACGGGGCGACGGCCGAGTCGCGGCTGCGGACCGGCCGGATCTCATGCGCCCCGTGACAGTCGGCGCAGGTCGGTGCGAGCGGATCGCCGCGGGCCACCGCCCGGCCGTGCAGGCATTCCTGGTAGAAGGAATCGACGTCGTCGTGGCACATACCGCAGGCGACCGGCTCGACCGGCCCCTCATGGGGAAGCTCGACACCGTCGAGATCGGCGTGGCAGGTCGTGCAGGTCAGATCGGCGTGGACCGAAGAGGGGAGAGCATCCTCGGACACGTGCAGTGAGACGATTCGACTGTGACGTTCCATTTCCAGCGACGGATCGGCGTGGCACATGAGGCAGTCGTCGTTTCCCTGCGCGATGGCGACCGCCGTCCCCAACGACATAAGGAAAACGGCGGCACCAAGAATTCGCGCGGCGGGCTGCTGGCTCGCGTCCATGGCACCTGCTCCATCCCCTCGGTCCTGCCCTGAATCAAGCAAGGAGCATGCCCGGACGACGGCTCCGATTCTGCCCGGATGAGGAGACTCGGCGGCCGGAGCATCCAGCCGTGGGTCGGCGGCCTGGTGACATGGCGGGCGCGGCAAGGATTGCGCGATTGACAGACACGGCTCCGGGACGGCGCAGCTTTTTCCCCGCCGTCGTGTCCTATTCGTGGCAGCCGGTGCAGGTGAGCGTTTGCAGCTCCAGGACACCGCTCTCGCCGGCCGCATGGCAGTCGGCGCAGTCGAGCTCCATCCCTTCGACGTGCATGGAGTGATCGAAGTCGCCGCGCGAGGTCCTGACCGGCCCCACCGGCCCCCCCGCCGCGTGGCACGCGCCGCACTCCGCCGCCGGCTCCTGGTGGTGGCAGGAGTTGCACCCGGAGGCGTCGAAGTGGACGATCTCTTTCTTGTCTCTCTCGTCGTGGGCACGGTGGCAGCTGTCACACTCCAGCCTGGCCCGCAGCACGTGCGGTGCGTGATCGAAGCGGCGGCCGAAGATCGAACCCCGCTGCTCCGCAGCTTCCCGATGGCAGCTCAGACAGGGCGATTGATACGGCATCTCCGTCCAGGGAGCGCCCAGCGACTCCAGGCCGCGCGCGTTGCGAGCCGCGTTCATGTCCTCGCGCGATCGCTGCAACAGGGCGTACGCATAACCAACGTTGTGAATGCCCTGACCGCGCTCCACCAGGTCGAGGTTGAAGCGGGCATCGGTGAGCGCCGCCGGCTCGACGGCGCCCAGCGCTCTTGCCGTCCGGGTCATCTGGCGCTTCAGCGCCCCGACCCGCCGGTCGATTCCCCGCTGCCACTGCCGGTAGATCGCCGCATAGGTCGGCCCGTGACATGACATGCACGACACCTCGGAGGCGACATGCGTGGTGGCGGTGCTGCCGGGCAGGGCGATGTGGCACCCCTCGCAGCGCACCCCGGCCAGAAACATCGGATCCGGCATCGGCTCGATATTGCGGCCGCCGCTGCCGCTGTAAAGCATGTGCTGCGGCGTGTGCCCCGCCTGGTGGCACGAGTCGCACGAGGTGGTCGTCAGCTCGATGTTCGGCGGAGCGACGTGCTCGATCTCGAGGTGGCAATTGGTGCAGTCGACCTTATGCTCGGTGACGTGGTGGCGGTGCAGCAGCTCCACGTCCTCGTAGTGCTCGAGCCGGCTCACCTGGTTGTGGCAGGTAAGGCAGCGCTCGCGCGGAACGTCGCCGTTGCTTCCCTCCGGCCGCGCGTGGCACGATCGGCACTCCATCCCCAGACGGGAGACGTCGCCGTGATCGAAGGTGAGGGAGCCTCTGCGAATCACCCTGTCCGGAACGTTGTGGCAGAGCGTGCAGCGCGACAGCTCTGAGCCCGGCTCCTGATCCTTGAAGTGGCAGAGAATGCAGGTCGAAGGGGTGACGGCGATGTGGCTCCCCTGAACGATCTGCGAGTGGCACGATGTGCAGCGCAGCGTCTTGCCGCGCCGCATGCCGGCCAGGTGGGCGGCGTGATCGAAGAGCACGTCGCCAAACAGCTCACGACCGGCGAGCAGGCGGCGCTGGTGGCAGTTGAGGCAGGAGGCGTCGTCGATCTCGGCCCACGGGTTAGTGCCGTAGGTGCCGGTGAAATAGCGCACCACCATCGACACCGCCTCGTATTTCTTGCGCAGCTCGGCCGTGACGCCGGGGGGGATATGGCAGTCGACGCAGGCGATGTTGCGGTGCGAAGACTCGGTCCACGACTTGTAGTACGGCTGCATGATGTGGCACGAGCCGCAGAATTTCGGCTGGCTGCTCACCTCCATCGCCGTGCCCAGCGCCACCAGGGCGAGGCCGGCCGCCAGCCCGGCCGCGAGAATGAGGGTCTTGACCGGGATCCCCCAGAACAGCCGGGGGGTGCCCGGCTTCGCGGGTCCCTCGCTCACCGGGTCGCCTCGCTGAGGGCCCGACGCCGGTAGCGGACGAGGATGGTAACGGTCAGGATGAGATAGAACCAGAAGAGCAACAGTCCAACCCGCCGCCAGCGTCGCTCCATCATCTTGCCGGTCACCTCCGACTCGACCTCGGCGGCGATCGAGCGGGCGCGGTGCGTCAGCTCCTCGACGCCTTCGACGCGCAGGGCGTGCATCACCGGGAACGACTGGACCAGCGAGGTCCGCGCCTCCTCGAGCCGCGCCAGGTAGTCCTCGACGTGGAGGGGAATGGCGGCAGCGCGATCGACCAGCGCGCGGGCCGCTTCTATTTCATCCTCCGCCCCGCGAAACAGTGTCTGCATCGTGGTCGCGACCGCCGCCGGCTCCGAGCCTTCATCGTGGCAGCGCAGGCAGGTCGAGTCGAGCATCGCATCGGTCGCGGCGCGGATTCCGTGATGGTCGTGGCAGGAGGCGCACTCCGGCGCCCCGATCTGCTCCAGTGCCGCGGCGTGCGGGCTCTGGAGGAAGTAGGTGCGGGCTGGTGCGTGGCACTGACCGCAGACCTTGTCGACATCCCCGATTCCCGGAGGGGCCGCTCCGTGGGCGCCGTGGCAGCTGGTGCAGTGCGGCGCGGAGCTGTTGTTGTCCTCGAGAAACGCCCGTCCGTGCACTCCACCGGTGTATTCGGCGAACGGGTTCGACTCTCCCCCTGCAGAAGCCGGAGTAGTGCTGTCGCCGTGGCAGCGCCCGCAGGTCGCCGGGATGTTGATCGGAAAGACGGCACTCTGCGGATCGTCGCGGCGGCGGATGGCGTGCGTGCCGTGGCAGTCGGTGCAGACGGCAACCATCTCATTTCCCTGCGCCAGGCGGATGCCGTGCCCCGAGGTCCGGTAGAGTGCATACTGGTCGGCCGGCAGGTTGTAGGGGCGCATGCGCTGAATATCGGAGTGGCAGCTAGCGCAGAAGGCGGGGATGTCGCGCCGGGATGGAACGTCGCGGAAAGTGCCGCGGTGGGCCGCCGCCGTCGTGGTCGCCTCGGGGTTGCCGCCGTGGCAGTCGTGGCAGGCGACCTCCTCCCGGGCGTGCACGCCCTGTTCGTGCTCCACCCGCACGTCGGGGTGGCAGAGGCCGCACGTCCCGATCGGCTGGCCGGCGGTGGCGGCGAGGGCGAGGACGATCCAGGCGGCCGTCATCCTCCCACCTCCAGCCGGAAGCCGTACCAGGTGAAGCAGGCCCAGGCGGCGAGCACGGCGGCGCCGATCGCGATCGCCGCCCGGCGCTGCCGCGCCTCCCGGCCCGACGAGCGATCGAGGAAGGGGAGAAGAAACGCCGCGGCGAGGGTCATCTCGATCGCCAGCCCGGGCAGCCAGCGGGGCCATGTGCTCGGGAAGATCTCGAGCAGACCGTAGGCGGCGAGCAGATACCAGGGTGGACGGACTCCGGCCGGCGTGACCAGCGGGTCAGCCGCCGCGATGAACGGCGCCGGCAGCAGGGTCACGAGAGTCACCAGCGCCCCGAACAGCAGGGCGGTGAGGATCAGTAGGTTGTAGAAATGCACCTTGAGCGCCCCGCCGACCGGCCGGGTTTCGGTGGCGACCGTCGACAGGCCGACCCGCCGCACGCCCGAAAAGTGAAGATAGAAGAGCCCTACGAGAATGAGCGGGATCGCCGCCAGGTGGAGCACGTAGAAGCGGGTCAGGACCAGCGAGTCGATGCGTGGCCCACCGATCAGGAACGAGAACATGGGACCGATCAGAGGCAGGGAATAGAGAACCTCGAGGGCGCGGACCGTCGTCCAGTAGCCGTCGGCGTTCCAGGTGAGAAGGCGTCCGGTCAGATCGGCGTGGGTGGCGACCAGGAAGGTGAGCAACGCGCCGATCCAGAGCACCTCGCGCGGCGCTTTGTACATCCCCTGGAAGAAGAACCGCCACAGGCGCGCCAGCAGGATGACCAGCAGCAGGCGGGCGCTCCAGCGGTGCGCCTGATGAAGAAACCAGCCGAAGTTGACGTCCCGCACAATCGTCGTGACCGAGCGATACGCCTCCCCGGCGGTCGGCTGATAGTAGAAGGCGAGCAGCGCGCCGGTCGCCGCCAGAAAGGCGAACACCAGCAGCGACAGGATCCCGAGCACGCGCGGCCAGCGGCCGTAGGACGGCGCCGGGCGGCGGATCGCATCATG
>CBDUYA010000025.1:0-15457 GCA_965371335.1 uncultured bacterium
CCTCGTCATCCTTTGTCAACGCCCGCGATTTCACGGACCGTCGTCGACGACTAGTACCAGGGGTCTTCCTCTTCGTTTTTCGCCTGCTCGTCTTCTTCTTCGTCACACGACGCTCCTTTCGCCGGTTTGTCTAGAATTATACGGAACTAGGATATCTGATATCACTGCAAGGAGCCTTCTGCTGGATAACTCGATAGGTAATTCGAAGGATCGATAATGGGATTCCTTCCGACACTCCTCGCCGCCCTTATATCCCGATACGTCGGAAGAGTGCAATGTCGGGCTGCTGGGAAACGACGCGCACGCTACGCGGGCCGCTAAGCGATGATCTTAGGGGCGCGGCATTTGCGGGTCGCCGGGATCGGGGTGAATAAACTGCCCCGTCACTCTACCTGCTTGTGTTACGGGAGGGACGCGACCTGCAGCGACTTCCTCTTGTAGCGAGTCTCCGATCTCAGCCTCAAGGGGTGAGCGGAACCGTGAGAAGCTCGGTCGCCAGAGCACCAGCAACTCTCACGACGTTGTTCCTTTCTCCCTGACATACCAAACCAAATTCAGGAAAGAGGCTGATGCTCAAAGGGCTCGTCACACAACCAAGTTGCTGTGCACGCAAGGTGAGGGCATCCGCTACGATGGTGCAATTCGCAGAACTAGCGCCCATGGCGCGACGGACCTCGAAACCGTTGTTCACGAAGCCCGAGGTTCCCTCGAAGATGATAACAGCGGCCGGGAGCCTACCGGGGCAGGTGAATCGGCCGGAAACGACCTCGACCGGCTTCGGCGTCATCCTCGGCGTGTCGTCATCATCATCGTCCGCCTGAATGGGTATGCGTTGTGCCCCGATACCACCCGTTGCCACGATCAACGCGGATACGATCAGCGCCACGGCCCAGATCAAGGTCTTCGCCATTGGGTTCCTCCCTTTGAGAGGCGTGGAATTACTGCCCCCTTTTTACCCCGATCCGCTGCAACGCGCAACCGGCGCGGGCTTCAGGGGGTGCAATGTCGCTACGCAGAATTAGTGCGGGCTGTTGAGAGTGCCAGCCGCCTCCGGCGGGGGAAACTATCCTCCGGAGGGAGAGGGGCCAGCAACCGGCAGGGGAAGCACCCGCGATTGACAGTCCCCAGAGTATGCTATGCTGGCACTGCCAGCCGTGAGAAAGCTGGTGCCAGCTATACGGCAGTATGGAGCGCCCCGGTCAGGCCACCAGTCAGGAGACCAGCCGCCGGGGCGTTTCCATGTCCAGGAAGCGGTGCTATAATTGAGTTGCAGCTAGCTGGTAGTGCGGAGCGCCTCGGTTTACCCCTCCCACAGATAGACCGGGGCGTTTCTATTTCCTGCACCACCTCTCCAGAACACCCCCTGTGGCAGCTGAACCCCACGAGTCAGCCGGTGTTTTCACACCCAATCCGTCGGGGGGTAGCCCTACCCATAGCCCGGGATTTTGTCCCCGCGAAACCCTGTAGGCTACGGCCCTCCAGCAGCCCTGCGGCCCACATAGCAGGGTGACGGCCGCGCCGACTTCGTGCCTCCTGGGGCAGCACAGCGCCTTGTATTCGGGCATCCCTGCCGGAAGCTGGCTTTTCTCCCCCCGGAGGGCTGTTCCTCGGGCCGAAGGCCGGGCTGTTGCGCCCGCAGGGCGCGAGGCACCCGCACCAGCACTCACCAGCAATCGCAGATCGGGCTGGCGGATTCCAGACAAATCCCGAAAGACATTTACATCACGACGTGCTATAATAGCGGTATGGATAGAGACACGCGATACAACGCCAGCAACAAGGGCCGGGCCAGATCGAAGCGGTACTCGCAATCGGAGAAGGGGAAGGCCGCGCAGCGCCGGGCCTATCTCAAGCGCAAGAAGCGGCTGAAGCTGAAGGGGCGCAAGAAGGCGAAGCGGAAAGGGGGTAGAAAATGAGCGACAAACGCTGGCTGAAAGACGACAAGGGAAAGTCCACCGGGATATACACCCGCACCATCAGACGGGGCCCGCGTGAAGGACGGCAAGTCTGGTGCTGTCGGGCCTGGGTGAAGAGTGAGGGCAGCTATAAGCACTGGACGTTCAGCACTGCAAGGGCTGTCTCGATACGGGCGGCGCACCGCGTCATAGGCGATCCGGAGGCGGCCTGGGCGGAGAGAAACAAGATCGCGCCCGACACCCAGCTGCTAAACGATCTGGTGTCGCGCTTCCTTACCGAGTACAAATCGAGGGGGGAGACGGGCTACTACGGGCACGTGGCGGAGTCGTGGAAGGGTTACTTTGGCAACGTGGACGCCGCCAAGATCACCCGCGTCCAGGTGGAGGCGTACCGCGACAAGCTGCGCCGGGACGACTACGGCGACTCAACGATCCGTAAGTATGTCGGGGCGTTGGGCACCATGTACCGGTGGGCCATTGGCCGGGGACTGCTAACAGCCAACCCGGCGGAGGGGGTGAAGCGCCCGCAGGAGCCGAGCCGCGTTGTCGTGGTGCTAAGTCGGGAGGAGGAGGCGGCCTTGCTGGCCGCAGGCGATCCCGGCACCCAGCTGGCGGTGGAGTTGTACCTTGCCAGCGGCATGCGCTGCGGTGAGGCCTTGCGGCTTCAATGGGGCCACATCGACAAGGCGGGCGGGGCCATCCTGATCCACACGAGCAAGACGGGCAAGGCCCGCAGCATCCCGCTAAATGTCCGTTTGACAGCGATCTTGGGGCGTGCTAAAAGACACGTCCGGTCCGACTATGTATTGCGGGACCGGCAGGGGCAGCCGCTGGATCGCTACACACTAACCCGAGCCCTGCTAAACGCCATGCAGGCGGCCGGGATCGCCAAACAGCAGGGGGCGGTATTTAACCTACTGCGGCACACTTTTGGCAGCCGCATGGCAGAGGCAGGCGTGGACATGACGACACTGGCAACCATTATGGGCAACAGCCCGGACATTTGCTACCGGCACTACATCCGTTTCTCGCCGGGGCATCTGCGGGCCGCTATGGCGTCACAAGATACTTTGCCCCATACGGCCCCCAAGGCTACAGTGGGGATCGCTGGGAAGTCGCAAGTTATTGTAAACTAACACGTCGGGGCGTGGCGCAGCCCGGTAGCGCACTTGCTTGGGGTGCAAGGGGTCGCTGGTTCAAATCCAGTCGCCCCGACCAATCCATCCAGACCGGTTTCTGGTCCTGGGGGGGCGGAGGAGATGCTCGTCGTCCCCTGATCGGCTCCATCGACGACCGCCAGTTCAATCTGACCGGTCTGCGGGGGCGCGGCGAGCCGATCGGATCCACCGTCCGGGAGAACCGCCGCGTCATGAGCAACATCCCCATTCTCATCACGAACGATGACGGCTACGGGGCTGCGGGCCTGAGGGCGCTCGAGGAGGCCCTTGCCGGGCTGGGCGACGTGTGGGTCGTGGCACCCGATCGGGAGCAGAGCGGTCAGGGGCATGCCCTGAGTCTGCACCATCCGCTCCGGCTGGAGCAAAGGGGCCCGCGCCACTTTGCCGTGCAGGGCACGCCGACCGACTGCATTTACCTCGGCGTCAACCGGATCATGGAGAGCAAACCGCGCATCGTCGTCAGCGGCATCAACCGGGGTGTCAATCTCGGCGATGACATCACCTACTCGGGGACCGTCTCCGCCGCCTTCGAAGGCACTCTGATGTCAATCCCGTCCTTCGCGATGTCACAACAGGTCGTGGAGGACACGGTCCGCTTCGAAGGCGCCGCGCGGTTCGCCCGTTCACTGGCGGAGGAGGTGCTGCGCCGCGGCGTGCCTCCCGAGACTCTGCTGAACGTGAATGTCCCGGCGATTCCCGCCAGCGGGGTGCGGATCACCCGGCAGGGAAGGCGGCTCTTTCCAGGCGGGGTCATCGAGCGGGTCGACCCGAAAGGACGCACGTACTATTGGATCGGTGGCGCCCCGGCCGAGTGGAAAGACGATCCGGAGAGCGATTTCGCCGCCCTGGGCGAAGGATTGATATCGGTGACGCCGCTGCATCTCGATCTGACCAACCACAAAGTGATCGACGACTTGCAGGGCTGGAGATTACAGGTCTGACGATGCCGACGCGCCGCGACAAACCTCCATACGAATGGGTCGACACCCCGGACGGGCTGGCCGCCGCCGCCAAGCGGCTGTCGCGCGCCCGGGCGATCGGGCTGGATACTGAAGCCGATTCCTTCTACCACTACTTCCACAAGTGTTGTCTGCTGCAGATCTCGGATGGAGAGCGTGTGTTTCTGGTCGACGTGCTCGCCGTCCGGAAACCCGGCGCCCTGAAGGAAATCTTCGCCTCGCCGCGCTCGGTCAAGATCCTGCACGCCGCGGAGCAGGATATTCTGTACCTCCGTCGTGATTTCGGGTTCGACATTCATCCGATCTTCGACACGATGATCGCGGCCCAGCTGCTGGGCAAGCCGAGCGTCGGTCTGGCCGGCCTGCTGTCCGCCTATTTTGGCGCCAAGCTCGACAAGGGGTGCCAGCGCGACGACTGGTCGAAGCGCCCCCTGACCGACCGCCAGCGGGCCTACGCGGCAGGCGACGTCCGGCAGTTGCTCCCGCTGCGCGAGGCCCTGCTGGCCGAACTCAAGTCGAGCGATCGGCTCGACTGGGCGGAGGAAGAGTTCGAGGTGGTCGCCAACCGCAGCCGCGAACCGCGCGAGTTCGACCCGGACGATTTCTGGAATCTGAAGGGGGCACGGGATCTCGAGCCCCAGCACGCCGCCGTTTTGAAGGAGCTCTACGTCATGCGGGACGAACGGTCCCGCGCCGCCGATCTACCCCCTTTTCGCATCGTTTCCGATGCCACCCTCGTGGCGCTCGCCCGTCGCGCCCCCCGTTCGCTCTCCGACGTCGACGGGATCAAGGGATTCACTCCGCTGGTCCGGCGCAGAATCGGGGCCGCCGTGATCGACGCGATCAAGCGGGGGCGGTCAAAGAAGGAAGCCCGGCGGCCCAGACCTCCGCGCGGCCAGGGCCGCCGGCGCACGGCTTCTTTCAAGGCGCGTGTCGATCGGCTCCGCGCCTGGCGCAAAGCCCGTTCCGCAGCACTCGGCCTCGATCCCGGCGTCCTCTTCCCGCAATCGACGCTCGAGGCCCTGGCGGCATGCGGCCTTGCCGGCCTCGACAACCCGGACCCGATCCCGGGAATGCGTCAATGGCGTCGCCGGCTGCTCCTTCCCGAGGCGGAAACGCTGCTCGCTTAGGGAGGGGGTGGGCGTGAACTCTTCTGGTATCGTTCGTCGCCTGAAGGAGCGCGCCGCCGATCTCGGGCTGTCGCAGATCGGCATCGCCCCGATCGGTCCCAGCGACCATGCCGATTTTCTGCGCCGCTGGCTCGACTCCGGGTTCGCCGCCTCGATGTCGTGGATGCACCGCACTGCACGTGACAGCGTCGATCTCCGCAACCGATTCTCCTGGGCGCGGTCGGCTGTGGTGGCCGCGGTGCCTTATCTGAGTTACCGCGGCGACCGCCACACCCAGCGGGGCCTGGTGCCTCATGTGGCGCGTTACGCGCTCGGTCGCGATTACCACGCCGTCCTGGGAGAACGTCTCGAGCACCTCAACGCCTTGATCCAGGAAGAAGCGCCGGGAGCGCGGTCCCGCGTCTACGTCGACACAGGCCCTCTCCTCGAGCGGGAGCTGGCGGCGCGCGCCGGACTCGGCTGGTTCGGCAAGAATGCCAACCTGATCGGCCCACGCGGTGATTCATGGATCCTCCTCGGTCAGATCCTGACCAGCCTCGATCTGCCACCGGACGGCCCCACCGCCGACCGCTGCGGAACCTGTACCGCCTGTCTCGACGCGTGTCCGACCGGTGCCATTCCGGAGCCGTACCTGGTCGATTCCAACCGCTGCATCTCCTATCTGACGATCGAACTGCGGGGCGCCGTGCCGCGTGAGCGCCGGGCCGACATCGATGACTGGGTGCTCGGCTGCGACATCTGCCAGGAAGTCTGTCCCTGGAACCGCAAGGTGACGCCAGGCACCGACGTCCCGTTTCAGCCGGGGCGCCACCTCGAGGAATCGGGGCTCGCTGACATCATAAGCAGCACGGATGAAGAGTACCGGCGGCGCTTTCGCGACACGCCGTTCGAGCGCCCCCGCCGCCGCGGCGTGGTGCGAAACGCCCTCATCGTCGCGGCCAATACCGGTGACGAGCCGGCGCTCGCCGCGGCCGCGGCGCGTCTGGACGATCCCGACCCGGTGATCCGCGGGACCGCCGCCTGGGCCCAGGGACGGGCCGGCGGAGCCGTCGCCCGCCGCGTCCTGCAGCGGGCGCGCCCGGCTGACAAGGACCCGGCCGTACGGAAGGACATCGAGGCCGCGCTGGATGATGTCGCCACCTGACGGAGCGCTCTGATGACCGAAAACGGCAACCCACCATCACGGCCGCACCCGCTCCGGCGTCTCTACGACTGGACCCTTCACTGGGCCGACACGCGCTACGGGACCCCCGCTCTTCTTCTCCTGGCGTTCGCCGAGTCCTCCTTCTTCCCCGTACCGCCCGACATCCTGCTGATCGCGCTGGCGCTCGGCCGCCGCCGCCGGGCGCTCTATTACGCCCTGGTCTGCAGCATCGGATCGGTCGCGGGCGGGGTCTTCGGCTACTGGCTCGGTCATGCCGCCTGGGACATTCTCGAGCCCTACTTCATTCCCTACGTGTTCGGTCAGGAAATCTTCGATCGGGTGAGGGAGTACTACAACGCCCAGGCCTTCCTCTACCTCTTCCTGGCAGGCTTCACACCGATTCCCTACAAAGTGTTCACCATCGCCGCCGGCGTCTGCGCGGTCCCTCTCTGGATCCTGGTGACCGCCTCGGTCATCGGCCGATCCGCGCGGTTCTTCCTCGTCGGGGGGCTGATTCTTCTGTTCGGGGAACGTGTCCGGCGGCTTGTGGACACCTACTTCGACCGCCTGCTCTGGGCGTTTCTGCTGCTGGGATTGCTCGGTTTCGCCGCCCTGAAATTTCTCTAGGATTTCCGCAGATCGTCCTGCAGCAGAGGACGACCCGGAGTCGCGCCACTTCCGAGGCGGGGCTTCTTCGAGTCCTGCCCCGCTTCGCTCTCTCCGGCGGTCGAACGGCGACGCCCCGATCCCGGGCTGCGGCGGGCATCGAGAGCCGCCGCCAGCAGCGCCCTCAACCAGTCGGGACCATCCAGGCGATGCTGCGCGGCAGTCCGGCCCGGCCCGACCTTGATGGACCACCCGGCATCCGCCAGTGCGCGGAACAGATCTTCGTCGGTGGTATCGTCGCCCGCGGCGAGCACGAAGTCGTGGTCGCCAAACCGGTTCCGCAGCGTCTGAATGGTGGCCCACTTGCTGATCCCCTGGCTGTGCACTTCGACAACGCAGGCGCCCTGCAGAACCCTGAGCGGCCGGTTGGCGAAGTATTCCGTCAGATGGTGGGCCAGCTCCCGTCCCTGGCGGAGGCCGAGCCCCGGTTCGGCCTTGCGAAAATGCCAGGCGAGTCCCGAGTGCTTCCGCTCGATGAACGATCCTGGAGTCCGCGCGACGTAACTGGCCATCGCCTCCTCCACCACGGGCAGCCAGGAGCGATCGACGCCCGGAACGAGCTCTTCCCACTCCGACGCGTGCGGCATGCGCAGAAAGAAGCCGTGCTCGGCCACCAGATGAACCGGCAGGTGCCCGAACCAATGCGTGAGGCTCTGACGATCGCGACCGCTGAGGACGACCACATCGGTGTGCGGTAGGCCGGAAAGATCTTTCAACAGAGTGAGCAGTTCCTCATCGGGACGGGCCTCTTCGGGGTCGCTGACGAATTCCCGCAACGTCCCGTCATAGTCGAGAACGAGGAGGGGATTCCGGGCGGTGGCGAAAGCGCGCACCAGATCGGCTTTCCACGTTTCGGCCTCGCGCCGCGCGCGGACGCGCGACTGGCGCTCCGGGCAACGATCGAGCGCCTCGATGAAGAAGCGCGCCCAGCTCTGAGCAGTGCAGCCGGCCACTCGTCGCCGCAGCGCGGACATGCGGCGTCTCTGCTCTTCCGGATCCATCCTCAGCGCCCGATCGAGAGCGCGTACGGTGCCGTCGATGTCCCAGGTATTGACGACCAGCGCCTCTCCGAGCTCCGAGGCCGCTCCGGCGAACTCGCTGAGCACGAGGACTCCGGTGTCGTCGATCCGTGAGGCGATGTACTCCTTGGCCACCAGATTCATCCCGTCGCGGAGGGGCGTCACGACCGCGACATCGGCCAGCCGGTAGAGCGCCGCCAGCTCCTCGGGGGAAATCGATCGATACATATAGTGGATTGGAACCTGTCCGAGCTCGCCGAATTCCCCGTTGATCTCGCCGATGCGCCGCTCCACGTCCTGCTTCAGTCGCTTGTAATGGGGAATGCCGCTGCGGGTCGGAACGGCGAGCTGGATGAATAGCACGTCGCGCCGCCAGTTCGGCCGGGTGGTGAGCAACCGGCGGTAGACCTGGAGCCGTAGAGGGATACCCTTGCTGTAGTCGAGACGATCCACTCCAAGGACGACCTTGCGTCCCCGCACCCGGCGCTTCCAGTTGATCAGGCGCCGTTCGACGGCCGCCGACATGGCAAGGTCGCTGTGCCGGGTCGCATCGATGCCGAGAGGGAACACCTGCACCATGGTGCGTCCATTCTTCGAATCGATGGTCTCGTGATCCATCTGCTTGCCCAGAATGCGCCGGTAGGACGTCGCCAGATGGCGGGCGTAGTCGTAGGTATGCAGTCCGATCAGGTCGGATCCGAGAAGCCCCTTCAGAATCGCCTCTGCGACCGGCAAAACGCGGAAAACCTCCGATGAGGGGAACGGAATATGAAGAAAAAACCCGATGCGCGCCTTTGGTATCCTCTGGCGCAGCATCGAGGGAAGGAGCATCAGCTGGTAGTCATGGATCCAGATTCGATCACCCGGCCGGGTCCGCTCCGCAACCACCTCGGCAAAGCGTTCGTTGACGAACTGGTAGGCGCCGAAGTCCTCCGGGTCGAATTCCATCGACTCGAGAAAGTAGTGGAACAGCGGCCACAGAACCCCGTTGGAGAAGCCTTCGTAGTGCCGGCGCGCCTTCTCCCGCGGCAGGGTGACCGGCACCAGGCGCTGACGCTCGAGCTCCGCTCCACGCAGCCCTTCGACCTCTCCACCGAGATTGCCGATCCAGAGCGAATCCTGGCTTTCGTGGATCGGGCCGATCCCGGAGACCAGGCCTCCGGAGCTGCGGGTCAGGGTGAACTCGCTGCCGTGACGGCGGATGGTGTACGGCAGCCGGTTGGAAACGAAGATCAGCCTGCCCATTCAGTTCCTTGCTCCCGATCCCCCCGACCGCCAGCGAGACGGTTCCGGGTTGGCCAGTTTCCAGCGAATAGGGGACGGAATCCCCGCGCGGGGGGGCACCGGTCCTGCTCCGGCCTGGTCCCGGTCGCCTGGCCCATCCGGCGGATCCTGCTGCGGGTGTCATTCATGTGCGAGGTGCTGTCATGCTAGAGGTTCCTGCTCGATCTGTCAACCGACGCGAGTGGCCACATCCGGGGTATGATGCGGAATCAATTCCGCCGCCGGAGCGCGCAGGGAGGTGCCGACGATGAGAAGCCTCGAAACTCGCACCTGGCTCATGGTTGCCGTGCTGGTGTTCATTTGCGCCATGATACCGGCGCGTGGCGAGGAAGGGACGGCGCCGCGCCTCACCATCGAGCAGGCGGTGATTGCGCGACAGGTCGAGGAACGTGAACCGGTCGGGGAAGCAACGATCTTCCCCTCCAATGTCGGTCAGGTGGCGTGCTACACGAAGGTGATCGGCGCGACCGGGGAGACGTTCATCGAGCACGTCTGGACTCAGGGTGATGTCGAGCGTGCCCGCGTCCGTCTCGGGGTGCGCGCCTCTCCCTGGCGCACCTGGAGCACCAAGCGTATCAATCCCGCCTGGACCGGAGACTGGACGGTCCGGATCGAAGACGCTGAAGGTCGCGTGCTCGACCGGCTCACATTCACGATAGGCGAGGACGGCCGGGAGGGAAGCAACTAACCTGACAACCCGTGATTGAGTCGATCAGCGCGAGCGTCCGCGCGGATGCCGCGCGGGCGGCTCGGATGGCGGTCGCAATGCTCTGAATCTCCGGAAGGCGCCCGTGAAACGGGCCACGAGCGCGGCGCCGCCCGGTGCCGGGCCGAGCCTTTTCCATGCCGCCTCGGCTTCCTCGACTTCGGCCGTCGCCGCGCGCCACTTGGCCTCCATGTCGGCCTTCCCCCCGATGGTATTGGCGGCGAGGGCCTCACGGAGCTGCATGGCGAGGATCGTCGCGGGGGAGGCGCCTGCGGGGCGCCGGGCTTCCACCGTCGACAGCGCCGCCTCCACCCGCGCGCAGAGATGCTCCATCTTATCCCGGGTCGATCCGAAGTCGAGATCGGTGCCACGAAAGATCTCCGGATAGGCGATCACTGGCCTCTGCAGGGCGGCCAGGTAGCGCTCCCACAGCCCCTCGTACTGCCGGTGCGGCAGAGCCGCGTCCGCCTCCCAGCGCCGCCTGAGCGCGAGTATCGTCTCCAACAGCCCCTCCGGCGGATCGGGCGGAGTGGCAACACCGGCGGGAAGAGCCCTCTCCAGTTCGGCACATATCCCCTCGGCCGCGGCGACCTTCACCTCCAGATCGATCCTGTCCCGCTGCCGGTACCTTTCGAAGAACGCATCACACGCCTTGCGGAACCGCTTCCAGAGCGCTTCGGAACGGCCCTTGCGGACGGCCCCGATCGTTTTCCACTCCGATTGCAGGCGCTTGAGCGCCGTCGCGGCCTCCTCCCATTGACCCGAGTTGACCAGGGCCTCAGCCTGCGCACACAGCGCCCCCTTGCGCGTCGCGTTCTCAATCCAGATTTTCTTGCGGGCGTCGAAATCCTCTTTCCGCCGGCTGAAGAAGCGGTCACAGGGAGTGCGGAAACGCTCCCAGATTGCCTTGGCCTGATCACGCGGCACCGGGCCGATCTTGCGCCATTCCGCCTGCAGCCCCTTGATGCGGTCGGCCGTCTTCACCCAGTCGGTCGCTTCAGCGAGAGCCTCCACCTGCCCGCAGAGCTCTTCCTTGCGCCGCAGGTTCACGTTCCTCTCCTCAGCCTGGCGCGCGAAGTATTCGTCACAGCGGGCCCGCAACGCGGCTCGGGCGAGATCGAAACGCTGTCGCAACGATTCATCCTGATCTCTGGGCACGGCCCGTGCCTGGCGCCACAGGCGCTCGATATCCCGCAACTGACGCGCCGTTTTCTCGATGTCGGGGACATCGACCAGTGACTCCAGCCGGCTGCAGAGCTCTTCCTGTACGCCGGAGTTCGCCCAGCGCTTCCAGTCACCGATGTCGCGCAGATCTCGGATGCGGGTGCCAAAGGCTATGCGCAGTGCTTTGAGACGCTTGACGACCGCGTTGCGGCCGTGATCCGAAGCGCCGGGATCGGGATCATCGAGCGCGGCGCGGATATCTTTCTGTCCGTGATCGGCTTCCTTAAGGGTCAGATTCTCGGCCGCCGCCCTTTCTTCGAGACGGATGCAGAGTGCCTGCAGGCGCTCCAGGCTGTCGCGCGCACGGCTCTCTTCCTCCGCTTTGCGGCCCGCTTCACGCTCGACCAGAACGGCCACAGCCTGCTCGAAGCGCTCTTGCAGATCACGATCCCCCTGCCGGCCGATCTCACGCCATGTCCGGCGCAGCTCTTTCCAGCGCTCCGCCGGGGCACTCGCTTCCTCCTGCTCGAGGAGCGCTTCGATCTCCGCGAGAATCGACTCGCGCCGCGCCCGCCGGGCCTGCTCCTCCTGCCACGCCTCGTACCGGGTCACACTCCGATGCAGGCCCTGCTCGAACCGCCGTTGCAGCCGGTCGGCCTCGGGATGGGACAGGGGAGTCAGGCGTCCCCACGATTCGCGCGCCTCCTGCATCTGCTCCGGGACCCCCGGCCCCTCGCTCGCTTCGACCAGCTCGCACAGGGCGATCCGCTCCGCCAGCGCCGCCTCGATGTCCTGCTGACGCTGCCGCTCGGCCGCTCGTTCGACGTCGTGGCGTTGCAGCCGCTCATCCAGCCCCTCCCGAGCGGCCGCGTAGCGGCGCTCGAACTCATCCCGGATCGGACCCGGCAACTCCTCCCAGCGCTCAGCAACCTCCGCCATGCGCTTCCTTACCCGCTCCCAATTGTCGTCATGGACCAGAAACTCGAGCGCGTGACAGAGGTGTGCGCGCTCCTCCTCCACCGCTGCGAAATCGACCAGGGGCGGTTCCGGTGCGAGCGCGGCGAGCCGCTCCGCCACGGCTCGCTCAAGGCGCTCTTCCCGTACCCGGCCGGAGATCATCTGCAGCGTGGCGCGGTCTTCGATTCTGGCGACCGCCGCAAGTGCCGTGTCAGGATGCTCTCCCTTCAGCGCGATCTGCGCCAGCTCGTCCGGTTCCGTCAAACGCTCGACAGCCGCGCTGCGGATGGCCGGGTCGGGGGCATGCCGCGCCACGCTGCCAAGCGCCCTGGCGTCCTGCAGCCGTCCCAGGGCATGGCGGCGAACAGCCGGATCGGCGGCGGTGCGCGCGACCCTCGCCAGGTGCTTCGCCTCGGAGAGGGAGCCGGCAGCCACCTCGCACCGTGCCGGATCGGAATCCTCGGTGGCGATGCGGATCAGAGCCTCGACCGCGCGATGCCGCACTTTGCGATCGTCGTCGGCGGCGGATATTTCGCCGAGGACATGCGGATCGTCAAGGCGCCCGACGGCGGCGAGTCGCACGCGAGGATCCTCATCCTCCCGGGCGAGCGCCAGCAGCGCCTCGCGCTCTTCATCCCCAAGTTCCTGCAACGCCGCGAGCCGCACTTCGGGGTCGTGGTGCTTCCAGCGCTGCTGCGGTCTGATATTGTCCAGAATTCCCATCGAGTCTGCCTCGTAAACGACACGGCCTCGAGCGGAGATTTCCGCCGTTGTCGGCACCCGCCGGTCGGAGCGGCTCGGACCAGCCGGTCGGCTGGAACCACCTGCCAGAGCGAGATGGATAGTCTACAGGAGGCGACCTCTCCTGCGTACCCTGCTCCGGCCGGAATGAGCCCGCCCTCTCCCCTCGATCGGCTTGACGGGTGTCCCCCGGCGTGCTACAAGGTTCGTCCGCTTTGCGATGCTCGGAGTACCCGCCTACCAGGCGTTGTCGGCGCAGGACGCTCGGGTCCGGGGCTGTGGCGGCACTCTCTGGCGCGACGCGCCAGGTCGTCGCCGGGGATCGTATGATATGCGCAAGGTCGGGGCGTAGCGCAGCCTGGTAGCGCACTTGCTTCGGGAGCAAGGGGTCGGTGGTTCGAATCCACTCGCCCCGACCAATTCAATCGCCTCATGAAGGCCACACACCTGCTGGTGCACGGAATGGTTCAGGGCGTCGGGTATCGCCTGTTCACGGCACGGATTGCACGCACTCTCGGCTTGAGCGGATTCGTTCGCAATCTGGATGATGGTCGTGTCGAGGCCGTTGTGGCTGGTCCGGGGGAGAACATCGAGCGGTTTCTCGCCGACCTGCGGAAGGGGCCGCCCGGCGGGCGGGTGGACGGCATCCAGACATCGGAGGTTGAGTTCGATGACCGCGGCTTTCGGATGTTCGAAATCCGCACCTGACCGAATTCAGGAGACAAACGTGCCGGTTGACCTGCATCGCCTGATCCGGGATGTTCCCGATTTTCCCAGGAAGGGAATCGTCTTCAAGGACATCACACCTCTTCTGCAGGACGGCAACGCCCTGCGCGAGGCTCTCGAACGACTGGCGAACCACTTCCGGGGACGAGGCATCACCAAGGTCATCGGGATCGAATCGCGCGGCTACATCTTCGCTCCCGCGATTGCCCTCAAACTGGGAGCCGGGTTCGTGCCGGTTCGCAAGCCGGGAAAACTTCCCTGGAAGACGGCCGCCGAGGAGTATGCGCTCGAGTACGGAACCGACCGGCTCGAGATCCACCTCGACGCCCTGGAACCGGGGGAGAAAGTGCTGATCGTCGACGATCTTCTGGCGACCGGGGGGACGTCCCACGCGACGCTGCGACTTGCCGAGCGGCTCAAGGCGAAGGTCGTGGGAGCAGGATTCCTGGTGGAACTCACCTTCCTGAACGGCCGTTCCCGCCTGGCCGATCTCGACGTCGTCAGCCTGATACAGTACTGATCCGTCCGTCGCTCATTCGAGCACCCGATCGACGACTCCTGCCGCACCCGGCCCGCGCGCATCGGCCGTCGCCTCTCTCGCGCCGTCCGGGAAGATCCTGACCCCGTGAACCTCACCGAGTGACCGCACCTCGCGGATGCGGTGCCCGCGCCGTTCCAGCTCTTCCAGGAGAGCGTCGCTGAGGGCGCCCGGCTCGACCCGCAGCTCATCCGGCTGCCATTGATGGTGCGTCCGGGGGTGGACCACCGCCTCCCGCATGGAGGCCCCGTCGGCGATCAGGCGCAGGAGAACCTGAGCCGTGACGGTCGGAATCCTCCCACCTCCTCGCGAACCGATGGCGAGCACTTCCTCGCCCCGCCACGCAATGGTCGGGGCCATCGATGACAGCATGCGGGCGCCGGGACGGACCGCGTTCGCCGCGCCCTGAATGAGCGCGAAGAGGTTCGGCTGATCAATCGCCGTCGCGAAATCATCCATTTCGTTGTTGAGGAAGAAACCCGCTCCCTCCACCAGGAGGGCGCAGCCGAACCAGCCATTGAGGGTCGTGGTCAGGGCGACGACATTGCCGGCTTCGTCGGCGACCGAGAGATGGGTCGTTTCACCCGGCATGTCGGTCTCTCCACCCGGCCAGGGTCGTACCTCCCGGGAGGGGGTCGCCCGCTCCGCATCGATCTCCGCCGCGCGCCGGGAGATCCAGTCGGCCGCGAGCAGGGCGGACGCATCGACGCCGCTCGTTTCCGGATCGCCCAGAAGGTATCGATCGGCGAACGCCCGTCGCCAGGCCTCCGCTAGGAAATGCTCCCGTCTGCTGTCTCCCGGGGCAAGCTGGTCCCAGCCCAGCCGCTCCATCACCAGCACCGTCTGCCCGAGGATGATGCCGCCGGACGACGGCAACGGCATGGAGGCGACTTCCCACCCGTAGGCACTGAAGCGCACCGGGTCACGCCAGAAGGGACGATACGAACCGAGATCAGCGGCCGTCAGAACGCCGCCATGGGCTTGCGCCGCGGCCTCGACCGCAGCGGCGACCGGACCGCTCATGATTCCCGCGGGGCCCTCCTCGGCGTAGGACTCCAGAGTGGAGGCGAGGGAGGCTATTCGCATCGTCGTACCGGTCGGCGCAGGCTCGCCGTCCGGCAACCAGACCCGGGCGGACGCCGCGAACCGTGTGAGCCGCGACCGGGTCCTCTCGAGGGCTTCGTGAAGCCGCGGCGACACGGTGAACCCGTTGCGCGCCAGGTCGATCGCCGGCTGCACGACCCTTTTCCAGGGCAATCTCCCGAAGCGACGATGCAGTTCGTGCAGTCCGGCCGGACGGCCAGGCACGCCGGCGGCCAGCGGCCCGAT
>CBDUYA010000026.1:0-15309 GCA_965371335.1 uncultured bacterium
GTGTCCCAGGATGGAGTATGGATCGTCGTTCTCCATCAGGTGCTTCATGGCCAGGAAGATGACGCCGCTCAGCGCCGACAGCCAGGTCGACACCTGCAACAGAATGCTTTCGAAGCGGTTCATGGCGGCGCCTCCGCCTCATCCCCCGGCTCCTCTGGCGGCGTCCCGGACAGCGCCGCGGCGACGAACAGCCGATGGATCGCCAGGATGCGGCGCGCGGCGGCGGTTACCGACCGCGAGGAAAGCGTCGCCCCCGTCAGGCCGCGGATAGCCCCCTTGAGCGACAGTTCGTCGTCGAGCAGGCGCCCGTCGAACTGGCGCAGCCAGCGCTCCCGCGGCAGGTAGTCCTCCGGCTCATCGAACGAGAGAACCTCGATGGCGACGATCCTTCCGCCGGGGGTCAGCCTGACGAGAACGGTCTCCGGCAGGGTGCGGACCAGGTGTGTGTCGAAGTAGGCGTAGCCGGTAATGACCCCTTCCCGCATCCCGACGTAGTAGGGCACGACGGAGCGCTCCAGTGGACTCCCGGCGAGGGTCACCACCTGTTGCGCTTGCCCGGGACTCAGAAAGAGGGTGCGCCGTTCTCTCGTCTGCGGCGCCGGAAAGGCGCGATTGAGCGCCTGCTCCTGGGTCATGAACACCTTCGCCGCGGCGGGGGTCGCCGCGCCGTGAAGGCCGATGGCGACCATGATGAGCATGCCCCGACGCCACACCCCCCTCATCAGAAGAGGTACCCGAGCGCGACGTTCATCTGGTCGATCGCCGTTCCGGCGCCATTGGAGATGTTCTGCACATCGACCTTGATCGCGATGTTCGGAATCGGCTTGTAGGTGAGACCGAAGGTGCGCACGCGGCGATCATTGGCCGGATCGGCCGTGAACCCGGGAGCAACCTCATCCTGCGTGTCGAACGATTCGTAGCGCACGAACGGGCTCAGCTCCTGTTCCGTTCCCCGGGAGAGCGAGAGAACGTCCCAGGCGGCTTCCCCGTACCAGCCGACCTGCCGTTCTCCGATGACGGTCGTTCCCGGAGGGTTCCCGTCGATGGTGTCGATCGCCAGACCGATCCCCGCAGCGTCACTGACGATATTCTGCGCGTAGAGACCCCTGACGTGCAGGCCGCGCCAGTTCCATTGCGCGTGGGCGCTCCATTGGGTGAGCGCGGCATTGTCGAGGCCGGTCATACCCTGGCCGACATCACCGCTGAACACCGAGCTTCCGATGAGCAGGCCGGGGATCGGCGTGTAGTCGAGCCGGGCGGTGATGGCGAAGTCCTCCGCATCTGACTTCGAACCTCCCTGGCGGCCGCCCCGGATACCGCTGGACGGGGAGAACCCGGCCGCATCGAGGCTCGCCACCACGTAGGCCTTGTATGACACCGGGCCGAAGTCGCCGTAGACCCCGGCACCGTTCTCGCGCCAGGTGGACGGGATGATAACGCGCTCGACGTCGGGACGGCGACTGCCGTGGAAAATCGGCGGTTCGTGCAGTTCGTTGAGGAAGCCGGTCGGGATCAGGAGGAGTCCGCCGCGCACCCCGAAGCTGCTGGTCGCCCTGAAGTCGATATAGGCGAACTCGACGGCCACCTCCCCCTCCTTGCCTTCTCCGGCGATCGCGTGCTCGAACTCGATCTCCGAGTTGAACAGCCAACGATCATTGAACTTGTACCCGAAGTAGAGCACCGCCCGCTGAAAATCGAGCCGATCGGTCTTCCCGGAGGGGGCGCCATCGTCGCGCTCGCTATCGAAATTCTGATAGAGCATCTCGCCGTAACCTCCGATCGTCACGCCGCGCTCGATGGCGTAGACCTTCGAGGCGGCCGGACCGAAGCCGTGGATCGATCCCTCGGCCTTCGGGATCGCCGCCTTGCCGATCCGCAGCCGCTCGATGTCGAGGGTCAGCGCATCGATCTTCCGCTCCAGATCTTCGACGGTGGCCGATGCCCCCGCAGCCTGGCGGAGGCGATCGATTTCCGCGCGCAAACCGGCGACAACCTCTTCCAGCTCGCGCAGCCGGCGCGCCATGTCGTCGCTCTCCGACGGGGCGGCGTCCTCTGCGGAGGTGGCCTCCACCGCCGCGAAGAGCCCCTGCCCCGGATCGAAGATGATAATGGACAACAGCAGCGTGAGGAGCAGACGCCCGATCTTCACCAGATGCGACGCGCTCCGTCCCGGTTGCTCCAACCCCTTCATGCCCGTCTCCTGTCCCTCCATGTCCTTCTCCTGTTCTCCCCCCGAAATGAATCAGAAAACTACTCAGGTCCCCTTGGCGGCCCTTCGCCCCACCGGCCCCCAGTCGAGTTCGGGGTCCATGGCACTCGTGGCGCGAAACTCGAGCCCTCCCTCGACATCCCGCCAGATGTACAGTGCCGCGATCCCCCGGCTCTCGGCCCACCCAAATCCTCTCTCCGGCCCCATCACGAACAACGCCGTCGACAGTGCGTCGGCCGTCGTGCCACTCGCGGCCAGCACCGACACGCTGCCCGTGAAGCGGGCCGGGGCCCCGGAGCGGGAATCGAGAATGTGCCCCACCATCCCCTCTTCTCCGATCATGGCGCGCTCCGCATTCCCCGACGTCGCCAGCGATCCCGCGCGCAGCGTGACCGTCGCCACGGTGCGCTCGCGCTGCGCCGGGTCGGCAACGCCGATCAGCCAGCCATCCTCCACCTCCCCCATCGCCAGAACCTGCCCGCCAAAATCGAGCAGTCCCCCGGCGACGCCTCGGACCGCCAGGACCCTCGCCGCTTCGTCGAGAGCGATCCCTTTGCCGATCCCTCCCAGATCGATGCCGATGCCTGCTTTCGTAAAGTGAATCGCTCTTTCTTTGCTATCGACCACGACGTGCCGCCAGCCGACGACCGCCGGCGGCCGGGCGCCCTCTCCGGCCGACGCAGTCCCGAGACGGTCGTCGCCGGCCGGCGCGGGATCGCCAGCCAGGGAGCCGCCATCGCGCAGTCCGTAGCGGCGCATCAGCGATTCGACCGTCGGATCGAAGGCGCCTCCGGTTCGTTCGGCCCACCTCAGGGAGACCTCGACCGCGTGTATCAGGTCGGCGGAGACGGGGAAGGGCGCCCGGCTCCCTTCCCGGTTGAGGCGCGAGAGCTCGCTCGATTCGAGCCAGTTGCTGAGAATGCTCTCCAGCCGTTCGACTTCCTCGAACGCCGCCTCGAACACCTGTGGAGCCACCTCTCCCGGGCACTCGATCACCAGCCGGGTCCCCATCAGATACCTCGCCCTGGCGCTGGTGACCGACCCGCCATCCGCGGTGATCTGTTGACCCGCTCCGGCGGAGGTGACGAAGAGGAGGACCGCCGCGGCAGCCGCGAAATGCTGCCAGCGGACCGGCAAGAGCTGCTCAGGTCCGGCACGCTGCGTCATCGTTCCTTCCTCCCGCACAACCTGGCCACTCGAGCCCGCGGCGTTATTGCTATTGCGACTCAATCTCAACTACAAGACGAACTATAATCGCCCCTGATGCCGCCGTCAACCCCCACGATGGCCGCTCACGCCGACCGGTGCCCGGTCAGCACTACTTGGGTCCACTGCTCCCCTGTGCCATACTCCCGGACGATCGTGCATCGCACACCTCATGCGCTGCCGGCGGAGATCGCCACATGCCGAAATCCCGACGCAAGCCGGCGGAGGAGTCGCGCGTCGAAATGACCGAGATCATCCTCCCCCAGGACACCAACCATTACGGAAACGTCTGGGGCGGCCGCATCATGGCGCTCATCGACAAGTCGGCCGCGATCGCGGCCATCCGCCACAGCCGCTCCAATGTGGTGACCGCCTCGGTCGATTCTCTCGTTTTCCGGGCCCCGGTCCGCCTGTCGCACATCCTGCGCCTCTACGCCTCCGTCAATGCGGCGTTCGGCTCCTCGATGGAGGTCGGCGTCAAGGTGCTTTCCGAGAACCCCCTCACGGGCGACAGGGCGCATTGCTGCAGCGCCTACGTCACCATGGTGTCTCTCGATGCGGGCGGCCGCCCCGCCGAGGTGCCCGGCCTGCTGACCCGCACGGCCGAGGATCGTCGGCGACAGCGTGACGCACAGCGCCGCAGACGGTCCCGCCTCGCCTCCCCGCAGCGCCGGCGGCGGCGTGCTTCCCGCCCCCGGCGTGGGCCGCTGATGACCGGCTGAGAACCGTCTCCTCCCGTCAAGAAACCGACGTCTTCGCCTGGGAGGCTGTCCGGGTCTTGCGTCTCCCACCCCCGGAGGACATATATTCAGGGCCGACGAACGGGAGGAAGCGTGTCGTGGCCAACGCCCAGGGACTGATCGAAATAACGCGTCAGGGGAAACCACCGAGGCTGATCACCGTCGACATCACGCCGTTTCGCATCGGTTCCGGCGCCGCCGCGCAGCTACGGCTTGAGGATCCCGGCATCTTCCCCTCCCACCTGCAGCTTGTACGACTCGGGGGTCTTTATCATCTCGTCCCCGATCCGGCCGCTCTCCCCGCCAGCGTCGACGGGGTTCCTCTCCCGGCGAAGGGAATGAAGCTGTCTCACGGCGCCCGCATCGCCGTCGGCGCAAAGGGCAGCGTCCAGCTGCGCTTCCTTCTGACCGGCGAGGTAACCCGCGATCGCGACGCCAGGCTGATCACCCTGATGGAGATCGCCCGGACCATCACCACGGGCCTGACGCACGATGAGGTCTCACGCCGGGTGCTGGAGGGCGCCATCCGCTTTTCCGGCGCCGAGCGCGGCTTTCTCTTCCTGCGCGATGGAGAGCGCCTCGTCCCGTGGTCCCCCGACGGCGGCACCACTCATGAAATCGAGGTCAGCCTGTCGGTCGCCGAGCAGGTGGCGCGCTCGGGTCAGCCGGTCTACAAGGATCACCTGCGCGGGCAGCCGGGCCGTCCCACCAGCAGCATCGTGCGGCTCGGCCTGCAGGCGATTCTCTGCGTGCCTCTCATGGTGCGTCAGGACGTCATCGGAGTGATTTACCTCGACAGCCGGCGCGATCTCCCCCACCACCGGCCCGACCTCCCGCTTCTCGAGGCGCTGGCGGGGCTGGCCGCAATCGCCATCCAGAACACCCGGCTGGTTGAATCCCGGCTGCGGGCGGAGCGCACCATAGCGATCGGTCAGATGGCCCGCGTCATCGTGCATGACCTGCGCAGCCCGATGACCTCGATCCGCGGGCTCGCCGAGCTTCTCCTGCGCCGGGCCGGCCCGGACGATCCGGCGCGAAAACACCTGGCGACGATCGTGGCGGAGGCCGACCGCCTCTCCGGCCTCACCGATGACCTGCTCCAGTTCACCCGCGAGGGCACCTCCGGCTCGAGGTCGGAGATCCGCCTCTCGGACCTCGTTCACCAGACCCTTGCACCGCTGCGTGAGCGTCTCGAGCGCAGCCATGTCAAGGTCACCCTTTCACTCGATGATGAGGTGCGCATCGCCATTGACTCCGATCGCATGGTGCGCGCCATGCACAACCTGATCAGCAATTCACTCGACGCGATGCCCGACGGCGGAGCCCTCTTCATCGGCTGTGCGCGATCGGGCGCCCGCTGTATTCTGTCGGTGCGCGACTCGGGATGCGGCATGGAGAGCCAGGTCCGGGAGCGTATCTTCGACCCGTTCTATACACACGGAAAGCGAAATGGCACCGGTCTCGGGCTTGCCATCGTGAGGGCGGTCGTCGAAGAGCATCAGGGCAGCATCCGGGTGGAGAGCGCTCCGGGGAAGGGGACCACCATGTTCGTGGAACTGCCGGGATGCGGGCCGGGGGAGGTTACTCTCCCGGCGTCAGGCGCCATTGACCGGGCGGCAGGGTAGAATCGGCCTCGATCACCAACCTTCCCGCATCGGCCAAACCCAGGTCCCCCGCCAGCGCCTCCCGTCGATCGAGGATGGACGCCAGCAGATCGGCGTGCAGGCGGAGGACTACGACCCCGCTTTCGCGTTCGGGATGCATCTTGCGGCCCTCCCGCACCATGTCGAAGTAGAGCGTCACGGCCGACTTCACGAACCCCGTCCCGCCGCACCCGGAACAGGGCCTGCAGAGCAGCCGTTCCAGGCTCGGCTTCGTTCGCTGCCGGGTGATCTCGACCAGACCGAACTCGCTGATCTGCAGGACGCGGCTCTTTGAACGATCCTTCATGCGCTCCCGCTGCAGGGCCTCGATCACCTCCTGCTTGCTCGCCGCCTCCTGCATGTCGATGAAGTCGATGACGATGATGCCACCGAGGTCCCGCAGGCGCACCTGGCGGACGATTTCGCGCACCGCCTCGAGGTTGGTGCGCAGGATGGTTTCCTCCAGGCGGCGCTTGCCGACGTACTTGCCGGTGTTGACATCGATGGCGACCAGCGCCTCGGTCTGATTGATGACGATGTGGCCGCCCGATTTGAGCCAGATCCGGGGCCGCAGAGCGCGATCCAGCTGGGCCACCACACCGCGCACCTCGAACAACGGGGACGCGCCGTCGTGCAGTCGTACGCGACCGGTCAGGTCGGGCTGCAGTCGCGTCATGATGCGCACGACTTCATCGCGCACGCCCACGCTGTCGACGACGACCTCCTCGACCCCTTCATGGAATACGTCCCGCAACACCTTGCCGATCGCTCCGGCCTCCTCGTGCAGGAGCGCCGGCGCCGCAAAGGAATCGCCGCGCTGACCAAGGTCGCGCCAGATCCTGGACAGATAGCTCGCGTCCGCGTCGAACTCGTCGGTGCAGCGCCCTTCCCCGGCGGTCCGCACGATCAGGCCACCCGCCAGCCCGAAACGCTCGACCAGAGAGCCGCCGATCGCCTTCAACCGGTCGCGTTCCTCCGCATCGACGATCTTGCGTGACACCCCAACGTGGGCGACCCCGGGCAGATAGACGAGGTAGCGCCCCGGCAAAGTGACGTGCGAGGTGATGCGCGCTCCCTTCTGGGCGATCGGGTCCTTGGTAATCTGGACGATGATATCCTGCCCTTCCCTGATGAGCTCTTCGATCGGAAGCTGGGGCCGGGAGGGGTCCGCAGACTCCGGCTCCTCGACCTCCCCCTCACCCCCCTCGAGCCTCTCCACGTGATCGAGGCCGGCGGCGAGATCCTCGACGAAAAGGAATGCGTCACGCTCCAGCCCGACATCCACGAAGGCAGACTGCATTCCGGGCAGGATGTTGCGGACGCGGCCCTTGTAGACATTTCCCGCCACGCTGCGCTGCGCGCTGCGCTCCACGAAGATCTCGGTGAGGAGATCGTCCTCCAGCACCGCGATCCGGACTTCACCCGGAAGACTGTCGATGAGGATGTCGCGACGCACTAAAGCGGGCCGCAGCCGGCGAGCGGCGAGACCAGGTCTCTCCCGCTCACCGCCAGCAGCTCCTCGCGTGCGATGCGGGTGGAGGTTGCCCCGGTGCCGTAGATTCCCCGAATCACTTCGTTGGGCCGCGGGGTGCGGCCCTGTCCGAGGAGAATGGTGAGAAGCAGGTCACCACTGTCGATATCCTGCCTCAGGTCCCTGACGGCGCCGCGGATCTCGACCTCCTCGCGCCGTCCTTCCCGCTCCCGCACCACGCGGACCTCGTCGCGGCTCAGAAAGCGTTCGAGGAGCAGCCCGTGCCAGCGGCGGGAGTCGGCGGTGCCGGCTGGCGCGGGCGGAGGATCGATGCGGTATCGCGCGGCGCCGACCACTTCGCTGATCTTCGGCTGGTCCGGGCGCACCGGAACGAGCCGATCGAAGCCGAGACCGGGCGGCAGGGAGGCGTTGATCGCCGCCAGGACAGCCGTCGTGTCGATGGGCCGGGTGGTGATGAGGTCGAGAATCTCGCCGCGCGACTCGACCCCGACCTGCAGCGCGGAGGCGAAAATGAACCGGGGAGCCGGCCGGAATCCTCCGCTGAAGGCGATCGGCATTCCGGCGCGGCGCATCCCCCGACTGAGGGCCCTCACCAGATCGAGATGCGACAGGTACTTCATCCTCCCCAGCTTGAAGTAGCGTGCCCGGTAACGGAACTGCGGCGGCGAGGCGGCCGATCGACGCGGGGACAAGATCATCTCCTGGCCGCCGCCCCCCCGCTCCGCCGATCGGCCGGAGGATGCGACCATGTCCGGAACGCGCCTCCCCTTCAGCAGATCCCCCGAAATACAGTCGCGGGCGAACTTCCCGCAGCCATAGCAGGGGTCCGGCGTGCACGATTCGAGCGGCTTCGATTCGAGGCTGAGCAGGTATTCCTTCTTCAGATAGTGCTTGCCGACACCAGAGTCGAGGACGTCCCACGGCAGCGCATCGGCGGGGTCCAGCCGCCGGTACAGAAAGCGGGCGGGATCGACACCGCATTCCGACAGCGCCTCCTTCCACAGGTCGAGGCGCAACATCTCTCCCCAGGCATCCATGCGACAACCTTTGCGCCAGGCGCGCTCGATCACGTCGGCCAGAGAACGGTCCCCCAGCGAGAGGATTCCCTCGACATAGGACTCTTCCACGTCGTGCCACTTGAAGCGGATGTGACGCCGGTCGACTGCGTCCCGTATCATCTGCTGCTTGCGGCGCAGGTTGTCGGGCGAGTCCTGCGCGATCCACTGAAAAGGCGTGTGGGGCTTGGGGATGAAGGACGATGCCGAGAGGTGAATGCGCACTTTCTGTCCGACCATGTCCCGCCCCAGGGCGGCGATGCGGTTGCCGAGCCGGGCGATACCGAGAACGTCCTCGTCGGTCTCGGTCGGCAGGCCGATCATGAAGTAGAGCTTCAGGTGTTTCCAGCCCTGGCGGAAGGCGGATTCGCACGCCGCCATGATCTCGCGCTCCGACACGTTCTTATTGATGACCTCACGCATGCGCTGGCTCCCGGCCTCGGGAGCGATGGTGAAGCCGGTCTTGCGCACCCGGCGGGTCTGCGCCGCGATGCGGTCGTTGACGGTGGACGGGTGCAGAGACGACAGTGAGAGCGCCACGTTGTCATCCGCCAGATCGTCCAGCAGATGCTCGACCAGCGACGAGATGTTGTTGTACTCACCCGAATTGAGCGAGGTCAGCGAGATCTCGTCGAAGCCGGTACGTTCCAGACTGCCGTGCACGGTCTGCACCAGGCTGGCGGGATCGCGCTGCCGCAGAGGCCGGTAGATGATGCCAGCCTGACAGAACCGGCAGCCAACCGGGCAGCCTCGCATGATCTCGACCGATACCCGATCGTGCACGATCTCGCCGTGCGGGACGACCACGTTTTGCGGAAAGGGAAAGCGATCGAGGTCCATCAGGATGCGCCGCTTCACCGGGTACGGCGCATCGGCGGGGCGCTGTGGAATGAGAAACCCGGTGCGCGGATCGATTCTCGTGTCGTACAGCCCAGGCACGTACACGCCCTCGATCCGGGCCAGCGCCCTCAGCATCTCGTCTCTCGGCGTACCGGCGTCCCGCAGTTCCCCGTAGCGCAGGAGAAACTCCGGCAACAGCTCCTCGCCGTCCCCGATCAGGAGCGCGTCGAAGAACGGCGCGACCGGCTCGGCGTTGAGCGCGACCGGGCCGCCGCCGATGATGATCGGATCGCCCTCCCGCCGATCGCGGCTGCGCAGTGGCAGACGGCTCAGATCGAGCATGGTCAGGATGTTCGTGAAGTTCATCTCGCACTGCAGCGAGAAGCCGATAACGTCGAAGCAAGCGAGTGGCGTGAATGTCTCCAGCGACATGAGCGGCAGGCCGGAGCGGCGCAGTTCACCCTCCATGTCCGGCCACGGGCAAAACACTCTCTCGGCACACAGATCCCGTCGGGAGTTCAGCAGTGAATAGAGAATCCGGAATCCGAGGTGGGAGGAGCCGATCTCGTAGAGGTCGGGGAAGGCGAGCACGATTCGCACCTGCACCCCTTCCGGGTGCCGGTCGACGGCGTTCCACTCGCCTCCGATATAGCGCGCCGGCTTCCGAACCCGTGGCAGGATCCGGTCGAGTTCCTGCGGCACATCCCAGGTCTTCAACGATCCCCCCGCCCCGACGGCCGATTCTCACAGGCTACGATCGCCGTCTAGTTCACCAGCCGCCTCATGCGCACATTGAGGGCCAGGCCGAGCGCCGCCATGGTGCTCACCAGGCTCGATCCGCCGTAGCTCATCAGCGGCAACGGCACGCCGGTGGTCGGCACGAGCCCCAGCACGACACCGATGTTGAGGACAGTCTGGCCTCCCACCACGCAGGCCACACCGGTGGCGATATAGACTCCCAGGCGATCACGCGCGACCCGGGCCACAGCAATGCACCGGTAAATAATAACGAAATAGAGAGCCAGGGCGAGCACCGAGCCGACGAATCCCCGCTCTTCGGCGAGAACGGCGAAAATGAAGTCGGTGTGCTGTTCGGGCAGGAATTGCAGCTGCCCCTGGGTCCCCGCCAGGAAGCCCTTGCCGAGAATGCCCCCGGAACCGACGGCGATCTTCGACTGGATGAGCTGGTAGCCCGCGCCCCGGGGATCGCTCGTCGGGTCGAGGACGATCCTGATCCGCTCCTGCTGATACGGCTTGAGCTGCCCCCATAAGAGCGGCAGCGCGAGCGCGGCGCCAAGCGCCAGGATCACGAGCGTCCGCACCCGGATACCGGCCAGAAACGCCGCGCCGCCCAGCAGCGGAACGAAGGTGGCGGCGGTGCCGAGGTCCGGCTGCTTCAGGATCAGGAGCATCGGCAGCCCGACCAGCAGCGCGATGGCGGAAAAATTCACGAACCCGAGGCGACGCACGCGAGTCTTCCCAAGATAGGCAGCGACGGCGAGAATCGTCACCACCTTGGCGAATTCGGACGGCTGAAAATTGAATCCGCCGATGCCGAGCCACGATTGCGAATTGTTCACCACCCGGCCGAACACCAGAGTCAGCACCAGGAGAGTCAGTGTGAATCCGTAGAGCACCCAGGCGAACTCGACCAGCGTGTGGTAGTCGATCATCATGGCCAGCAGCAGAACAGCCAGGCCGAGGACCAGCCACATCGCCTGTCTTTGAAAGGCGCCTGCCGAGGAAGTTCCGACCGTGGCGGAGTAGATGATCGCCAGCCCGATAAGCGGCAGCAGCACCGCCGGCATAAACAGACTCCAGTCGAAGCTACCGAGATACCTTCGCGCGCGCAATCGTCTCCTCTCCCGTCACCGCACCATGCTTGAGGAAATAGCGCTCCAGCACGAGGCGGGCAATTGGCGCCGCCGTCGTTCCGCCGTGACCGCCGTGCTGCACGAAGACCGCCCACGCCAGCTTCGGGTCGTCCTTCGGCGCAAAGCCGATGAACCAGGCGTGATCTCTTCGCGCCTTGTCGAGTTTGTCGGCGTCGGTGTCGCGCGACGCCCGGTACACCTGGGCCGTCCCGGTCTTGCCGCAGACGTCCCGGCCTTCGATCCGCGCCCGGCCGCCGGTTCCCTGCTCGTTGACCACCGCCCACATCGCATCGCGAATGAGCTCGAGGGTTGCCGGGCGCAGCGCGACCTTGCTGACGACTTCGCCTGCCTGCAGCGCTTCCTCGACCCCCGCGTGCGTCTCGCGTGCCTGAATCAGCCGCGGCCGGTAGATGGTTCCACCATTGGCGATGGTGGCGGCGAACACCGCCATCTGCAGCGGCGTCACCTCGAGAGCCCCCTGCCCGATCGACACCGAAATCGTCTCCCCTGGGTGCCACTTGGGGTCGGCCGGATACGCCTTCTTCTTCCACTCCGGGTCGGGAACCGTGCCCGACTCCTCGTGCGGCAGATCGATCCCGGTCGGCCGCCCGAGCCCGAACTTTTTCGCCCAGCGGGCGATGCGCTCGATTCCCATGTCGTCTCCCAACCGGTAGAAATAGACGTTGCACGATTGGGTGATTGCCTCCCGCAGCCCGAGCACCCCGTGGCCCCCCTTGCTCCGGGCCCAGCAGCGGTAGGAGCGGCGGCCGAATCGCCAGGATCCACGGCAGAGCGAGGTCCGGTCCGGTCCGGCGACCCCCTCTTCCAGGGCGGCGATCGCCATGATGATCTTGAACACCGAGCCGGGCGCGAACTTGGAGAGTGAGGCGCGGTCCTGCAGTGGATGTCGAGGATCACCGCTCAGGGTCCGCCAGGCATCCTCCGAGAACCGCCGCGCGAAGATATTCGGATCGAACGCGGGCCGCGACACCATGGCGAGCACCGCGCCGGAATTCGGATCGAGGAACACGGCCGATCCCGCCTCCTCGCCGTAAGCCTCCTCGAGGGTCTGCTGCAGATCGAGATCGAGGTTCAGTCTCAGGGCATGCCCGGCAGTCGGCCGCCGGCCCTCATCCATTTCCTGGATCTCCCGGCCGAGGCTGTTGACGACGACCTGCTTCCAGCCTTTGCTCCCCCGCAGGTCGCGGTCGAACTGCCGCTCGACGCCCGCCTTGCCGACGATTTCGCCCAGCGCGTATTGACCCTCCGGGTCGGCTTTCACCTGCCCGTCGCTCACCTCACCCACGTAGCCGATGACGTGCGCGGCCAGGGAACCGTACGGGTAGTCGCGCCGGGATTCCACCTCGACGGAAAGCATCGGCAGCGAGGCCCGACGTGATTCGACGTAGGCGACCTCGGCGAGCTCTACGTCCTCTTTCAGCACGACCGGCTCGAAGCGGGGGCGATCCCGATAGCGGGCCAGGCGTTCCCGCAGGATCGCTTCGTCCGTGCCGAGGATTTCCGACAGGACCGGGAGGAGGGCGTCGACGTCCCGCACTTTCTCTCTGTTGAGATGCATGTTGAAGGCGATGCGATTGGTCGCCAGCAGGCGTTCTTCGCGATCGATGATCTCGCCCCGCAGGGGCATGGTCGTCACCCGGCGCAGCCTGTTGTTATCAGAAAGCCTGCGGTAGTGATCCGTCCTGACGACCTGGTGATACCAGAACGTCATCAGGTAGAGGATGAAGACGGCGGCGAACAGGATCTGGATGACGGTGATCCGCCGGCTGAGACGCCGCTCCTCGTAATAGTCCTGGGCTTCGCTGCAGGGTGGTTGATAGCTCATCGGGTCACGGGATTCTCGTGGCGATCCAGAAGGTCAGCAGACCGAGCACTCCGTTCCCGAGACCTCTCTGCACGAGATCCCAGATCCCCGGAAAGGCAAAGCTCTGGCCCATGACCATCGACAAACCGAGCCCGGCCGCCTCATCGATGACGGTTGCGGCGAACAGAATGCCGAAGCGTGGAATCGCCTGGTTCAGCATGAACAGGGAACCGAGGGTTCCGACCAGGTAACCGATCAGGGTCTTCTTGAACCCGTTCAGGCCCAGGATCGAGCCGACCAGGGCATCCTGCACCAGACCGGCGCCCGCGCCCATGACCATGGCACCGGCAGGCGGGCGGGTCAGGCCGTAGTAGACGACGAGAATGGTGAACAGATCGCACCGCTTGGCCACCACGGGCAGGTAACGGGCGAGAAGAATCTGCACGAGGCAGACCACGACGATTGCGAGGACGCCACGGGCGACCTTCATGGCGAGTCACCCGCGGGCTCCGCCCCGGCCTGAAGAACGAGAACCTCCTCGAGACTCATGAAATCGATCTCCGGCCGCACCTCGACCATGCGGGTCAACCCTTCATCTTCTCCGAGGGCGATGACCACGCCGAGGATGATTCCCTTCGGGTGAATCCGATCGAGCCCCGAGGTCACGACGACGTCCCCGACCTCGACATTCGAGAGCCGGCTGATGAACTCCAGCCGGCAAAGGCCGTCTCCTTCACCGACGAGAACACCCTGGACCCTCGTTCTTTGAATGAGGGCGGCGACACCGGCGTTCGGGTCGAGGATCGTCTGGACCTTCGAGACCCCGGGAGCGGATTCGATGATTTTCCCGACCACACCGCGCTGCGTAATGACCGGCTGATGGAGCGCGATCCCCTCACGTAAACCCCGGTCGAGCAGGAGGATCATCGGCGTCTCGCCGGCTCCCCGTGAAATGACCCGGGCGGCTTTCGTCGGATGCTCGATCTGCTCCCTCAGTTCAAGCAGCGCCCTCAGTCTCTCGACCTCCCGACGGGCCTCCACCCCTGCCGCCGCGCGGCCGGCGAGGACATCCCGTTCGGCGCGCAGCACGCGGTTCTCCCGCTCCACTCCGATGAGCGTCACGTAGCCGCTCCATCCCGCCGCGAGACCTCCCGACACCCAGTCCGCCACCTTCAGCACCGGCGCACAAATCACCAGGATTGCTTCCTCCAGCACGGAGCCCTGCCGGGGACCGCGCACCCTGGAGGACATCAGCACCAGATTGATCCCGAGCAGGAGGAACAGCAGCAGGTACGGCTTGCGGTCGGAAAGAGCGCGGCTCATCGCCATCAACTCCGCTGGGACAGGAAGCGGTCGCCAATCTGATCAGCGGCTTCCTCAGTCGATGGCAATCTTGCGCAGGAGGTTGAAGTCATCCAGCATCTTCCCGGTGCCGAGCACGACCGATGCCTGGGGGTCGTCCGCCATCGAGACAGGCAGGCCGGTCTCCTCGCGAAGGCGCTTGTCAAGACACTTCAGCTGCGTTCCACCGCCAGTGAGGACGATCCCCTTGTCGACGATGTCGGCGGAAAGCTCGGGCGGCGTCTGTTCGAGGGCGACGCGCACCGCTTCCAGAACGTTCGACACTGTCTCCGACAACGCTTCGCGGATTTCCTCGTCCGAGATCACCAGCGTCTTCGGGATACCTTCCACCAGATCGCGACCTTTGATCTCCATGGTCAGCTCTTCCTCCAGCGGAAACGCCGATCCGATGTTGATCTTGATGTCCTCTGCCGTGCGCTCGCCCACCAGCAGATTGTACTTGCGTTTGATGTACTGGATGATGTCTTCATCCATCCGGTTTCCGGCGATCCGCACCGATCGGGAGTAGACGATACCGGCCATCGAGATCACCGCTACGTCGGTGGTCCCGCCGCCGATATCGACGATCATATTTCCGGTCGGTTCGGTGACCGGAAGGCCGGCGCCGATGGCGGCCGCCATCGCTTCCTCGACCAGGTACACCTCGCTCGCCTTGGCCCGGTAGGCCGAATCCTTCACAGCGCGCTTTTCGACCTGGGTGATGTCGGACGGAACGCAGATGACGATGCGCGGCCGCACTCCGAGGGATCGATTGTGCGCCTTCTTGATGAAGTAATCGAGCATCTTCTCGGTGTGGTCGAAATCGGCGATCACCCCGTCCTTCATTGGCCGGATGGCGACGATGTTGGCCGGCGTCCGGCCCAGCATTTCCTTGGCTTCCTTGCCGACAGCTTCGACCTTTCCGGTCTTCTGATTGACGGCGATGATCGAAGGCTCGCAGAGAATAATCCCCTTCCCCTTGGCATAAACAAGCGTGGTCGCCGTTCCCAGATCGATGGCCAGGTCATTCGAGAACAGACTGAGCATCGAGCGCGGACTCCAGGCCATCGTCGCCCCCACCGGT
>CBDUYA010000027.1:0-15222 GCA_965371335.1 uncultured bacterium
AAACGATGAACGATCCCGGCGCGACCAGGTCGGGCTTGGCGATGTGATCGACCAGCGACGGCCCCCTGGATGAGTAGGGCGCCAGGACGTCATCCTCGCGCGCCGCCGTGTCGTTATCGTCCATCGCGCCGACGGTGATCACGTCCGGGTGATTACCGGGGCTGGTGATCGTCCAGAAGCCGCTCCCCAGCCGGCCGCCGTTTCCGGCCGCGGCAACCACGACGATCCCGGCCCGCACCGCGGCGGCGGCCGCGCGGCAAAGGGGATCGGTTTCATACGACTCATAGATCGGGTGACCGAGCGACAGATTGAGGACCCGGATGTTCTTCTTGCCGGCGTTGCGGATCACCCAGTCGATCGCCATGATGACGTCGGACGCCCGGCCGGTGCCGTCCGCCTGCAGGGCCCGCAACGAGAACAGGTGCGCTCCCGGCGCCAGCCCCCGGAAGGTGCGGAAGGCGTCGGGCCCGCTGCTCGCCAGACCGTTGCCGTTGATAACGCCGGCCACCGCGGTGCCATGACCGAAGTAATCGGCCAGCCCCTTCTCGTGACCGACGATCTCCACTTCGACCGCCTGGGTCCTATGGCTACTCCTCATCAGGTCGGCGTGCAGTTGCACCCCGGTGTCGACCACGGCGACGCCGATGCCGCGGCCATCGAGACCGCCCGCATCGACCAGCGCGACGTCCGCACGCACCGCCAGCGAGGCGACGTCGAGAACCACCCGCACCGGCACATCGAGCGAGACATGTGCCACCTCGGGGTCTTCACCCAGTTCCAGCACTTGCGCCGCCGGCAGGGTGGCCGAATAGCCGGAGAACGCCGTATGCCGGCCCTTCACCACACCGCCGCGGCGCTGCAGCCGCGCGAAGTGGCCTTCCGTCGGCTCACCGGTGGTCTGCACGATCACCGGGATGCTGGCGTCGCCCTCGACGGAGCGGGCAACTTCATTGAGCAACCGCGAAACGCGACCCTCGCCGTGGCCCGCACCCGGATCGCCGGCCGCCGGAAAAGCCAGGAAGGCGAGCAGGGCACCAATCGCCAGCGTCCGTCCGACCGCCATCCCCTGCCTGGTGTCTGCCTGCATGACGTTGCTCCCCTCTCCCGACCGTTCGCGCCGGGGTCGAAGGCGGGTAGAGCAAGCCTCCTGCCAGTCACAATCTCGTCGAGACAAGACGCAAGACACTGGTGTAATTGAATTTACCGGCGATCACGGGGCCGTGATCGAGGGCTGTCCCGGGGGGCTGTTTGTGGGGATTGTCGACACGCCTTGCGCCGGACCGGCGGCCCAGGCCGATTAGTGCAGACCGCTCAACCGCTTAGGCCAGGATCGTGTGACCTGGACACGGCTGTCCAGCGGCTGGACACGGTGGAGAGTGCCGTGAGACTTCCGGGGACCTATATTCGTCGGGTATCGCAGCACCTCTGTGCGCGGAGAGCACCAGTCGATGGGCGACTTCAAGGACATCGTACGGGGTTTGACCCAGAACCCCGAGGAGCGCGCGGTCGCGCGGGCGCTCAGACTGTTCGGCAAGGGGCAGGCGGAGCGGGCGATCGGCACGCTCAAGGAAGCGCACGCCCGCTATCCCGAGAACGCCCCGATCCTCTACGAGCTTGGCCGGCTCCTTGCCTCCGCCAACCAGGCGTACGAAGCGGCCGACGCGTTCCGCTCCATCCTGCGCCGCGATCCGAAGGCGTTCCCCCGGGTCAGCGAGACGATCGAGGAGATCCGGGCCCGGCATGCGAACGTCGGTCCTCTGTATGACGCGCTGGCCGAGCACCATATCCGACAGGGGGACCTGAAGACCGCTGCCGCCACCATCGATCGGCTGAAGCCGGAGGAAACGCGCATCATCCTGGGACGCCATCGGCCGAAATGGGAGCAGTTGCGCAAGAACGCCCCGGCCGCACGCCTGGCGAAGATGGCGCTGTTCTCGGCGTACCACCTGGCGCTCTGTCACGAAGCGCAGCGCGAGTACGATCTCGCCGGAGCCATTTACCGCGACGTGGTGCGCACCAACAATGATGAGCTCGACCTGGCTCTCTCCCGTCTGCAGGGGCTGACCGCCAAGGACTACCAGAACGCCGAGCTCCGCATGGCGGTCGCCGACATGGTCCTGAAGGCGGGGCGCGAGGAGGAGGCGGCGGAGCAGTACACCCTCGCAATTCAGATCAGCCCCGATGCCGCCCGCAAGGTGTGCGAAACGCTGTCGGCCTCCCTCGGCGAGGAGGGCGATCGCGCCCCACTGCGTTGGGCCCTAGTTCAGGCGCTGCGGGCGACCGACCGGATGCAGCAGGCGATGCAGGAAATGGGCCCGCTGATCGAGCAGGGGGCCTGTCTCGACCAGGTCATCGAGACCCTTCTGGCTCTCGCCGGCCGCGACGACACGAAGGGAGCCGCCCGGAGGCTTCTGGCCGATGCGCATCTGCAGCGCGGCCAGGCACCGCAGGCTCTCGAAGCGCTCATCCAGGTCGCGGAAGACGAGGGCCCCGCATCGATCCGCTCCGCGCTCGAAACGCTGGTCGAAGCGCATCCGGATCTGGCGCGGGCCCACCACCTGCTGGCGGACCTCCATATCGGCGAGGGGCGGAGCGAGGAAACGATCGCCCACCTCAAGAAGGTGTTTGAGCTGACACCAGGCGAGGGGGCGCTGCTGATCCAGAAAACGACGCGTCTCATGGATGATGGCGCTCACTCCGCCGAGGCCCATATCTTCCTCGCCGACCTTCTCCTGCACGAGAAGGACGACGTGCGCGCCGTGATCGTGCTCCGGCACCTCGTCCACCAGGAACCGGCGCAGTCCGAAGCGGCGCTGTCGCGTCTGGCGGACATCCTCTCCCGGCAGGAGGACGATTCACTTCCGCATGCCCGCATCGGTGTGGCGGAAGCGTGCCTGCGGCTGCAGCGCTGGGAAGAGGGGCTCGATCATCTGCTGGCCGTCACCAGCTCGCACCCCGACCTGTGTGCCGAGTACCTGCGCCCGTTCTGCGAGCTGGCGGCCGCCGCGCCCGAACTCGGCGGCCGCGTCGTCGAAGCGCTGGAAGCGCTCCTGCCACAGGCGCCGTTCTCGATCGCGGTTCAGTTCGCCCTGGCGGAAGCGTCGCACCACGCGGGCGATCCGGTCGCCGCAGCGACCCGCCTGCGGACGGTCCTCGAGCAGGCGCCCGAGCGGATCGAAGCGGTGAAGATGGCGCTGGAGCGGTTCGATCGGGACAATCCGCAGGCCGCCGAGGCGCGCAGCCTGCTCGCCTCGATGTACCTCGATCGCCGGGAATTCGACGCGGCCGTCGCCGAGGTCTGCCGCGGCTCGGCGATCAACGGGGCGCTGCTGGAGCCGGTGCTGCACAAGTTCGAGGCAATCGTAGCCGCCGCCCCCGGCGACGGGGCGGCCCGCGCCGGTCTGATGAAGTGCCTCTTGCTCGCCGGCCAGCACGATCGGGTCATCCAGCTGGGGCAGGAAACTCTCAAGGTCTGCGATGAAAGCATGCACGCGGCGATCCATCTCACCATCGGCGACGCGATGGCGGAGAAAGGTGACAGCGACGGGTCGATACGGCGTTACTACGAAGCCTATCGCAAGGATCGCTCGAACGCGACACGGGTGATCGAGAGCGTCAAGCGGCGCATCGCGATCGAGGGAGCGCACCCGCTCGGATCGCTGGTGCTCGGCAAGGTGCTGGCAAAGGAATCGCGGGTCAGCGAGGCGGTCGAATCCCTGCGCGCCGCCTGCGCCGCCGACAGCGCCCTGCGCGATGCGGTGCTGCGCGAGCTACGGGAGCTGTCGGTGTCGTTCCCTGGCGACCCCAACCCCGGCCTGGCCACCGTCGCGCTGCTGCAGGAGGCGCGCGACACCAGCCGGGCGCTTGATGCGATCTCGACGCAGCTCGATGCGCACCCGAATCTCGCCGCCAGGCTCGGCACCCACCTGGAAGAAATGCTCAAGGCCGATCCGGGCCAGCCACTCGCCCACTATGAGCTGGGGCGGGCCATGCAGTGCATGGGGAACAACGCGCGCAGCGCCGGCTGCTACCAGGCCGCCGCCAGCCTCGACGAGTCGCTCGCCCCGCTGGTGCTCAAACGGCTGCAGGAAATCAACGAGCAGGATCCCGACTGCTCCGACGCCAGCCTCGCCTCCGCCTCGATCCTCGCGGGGCGCGGGAAACCGCTGCCGGCCGTCGAGATCCTCTGGAAGGCGCTGCGGCGCGTCCCGGCTCAGGCCAGCCGCCTGCTGCCGCGAATCGAGGAGATCTGGACAGCTCACCGCGACAACGGCCGCATCGCCCTGCTGTTTGCCGAGTCGTGCCTGGCGGCATCGCAGCACAAGAAGGCGCTGCTCGGCTTCATCGATGCGGCGGCCCATGATCCGTCCCAGCTCGATACCATCATGGAAGGGGTGGAGGCGATCACGAAGGCCTCTCCGAAGATGGGCGAGGCGTTTCTGACCCGCGGCCGTCTGCACAGCCGGCGCATGCAGCTCGAACAGGCGCTGGCCGACCTCGGGCGGGCGGTGCAGCTCGCTCCCCGCCTCCTCCCGCTGGCGACCGCGGAGCTCGAGGATATGCGCGGCCGGTTCCCCGAGGCGCGGGCCTGCGCGCTCCTGCTGGCCGATCTCTACGTGGCCGGCGACCGGGACGACGACGCGGCGGCGGTGCTGCGCGAAGAGTCGGCACGCTGCTCCGATAGCGACGAGCGGATCGCGCTGCTGTTCCGCCTCGCCTCGCTGGAAGCGCGACGGGGGCGTGAGAAAGAAGCTCAGAGGTGCCTGTCGGAGGCGGGGGATCTCACCCGTGACCGGCAGCACTTCCTGAATCACGCGCATGGCGTCCAGCTGGTGATGATGCGCGCTGAATCGGCGCGCATCAGGGAGCGTATCGCCAAAGGCTCGCGTGCCCCCGAGGACATCGAGCAGGCGGTGAACATTCTGTCCGATCTCGGAGAGATCGGCGAGGCGCGCACGCTGCTCGAAGGCCTGTCCGAGGTCCTCGACCAACCGACACGATCCCGCCTGCGGGCGGCGGTCGCGCTGCGTCAGGGAGATTACGGTCGCGCCTACGATCAGATGAGGGGACAGGGCCACTCCCGGCGTCTGGCATTCGGCGCCGCGCGGGCCGGAGAGTTCGCACGGGCGAGCGAGTCCCTCGAAGCGCTGCTGAAGCAGGAGCCCGATCCGGCGCTGGAAGTCGCCTTGCGCCGCGTGTACCGCGAGATGCTCACCGCCGAACTGATGGGGGGCAGCCGCCGCCTGACGGCTGAGACCATTCTGACATTCAAGGAGAGAGAGGCCGCATGAGTACTGTCATCTGTCCGATGCTCGCCGCGCTCAAACCGATCGATGAAAACGGCCAGGCCGTCAACCGGGAGTGCATCCAGGGTGACTGCCGCTTCTTCAACGCCGAGCAGCAGGACTGCAACCTCAGCCTCGGCACGCACGCGGTGGCGATCCTGGCGGAGGAAGCGGTGTCCCGCCCCGGGGCCGCCGATCAGAAGGCGATGATGGTCGAGTCGGTGCAGCCGGTCGCCGACAGGGTGGCCGGCATGGAGGAGAAGATCGGACAGGTGAGCGCCGCGATAGAGCGGCTCGATCCACGGATCGCCAGCGTCCTCGAGCTGCAGCAGACAGCGGGAGAACGTCTGGCCACCGAGTTCAACCAGCTCGGCACCTCGGTCAACGCGGTCGGGCAGACTGCTAAGGAGGCCGGGCAGTCGGTCGAATTGGCAGTGTCGGCCGTCGAGGCCCGGATCGGACGGCTGGAGGAAACGCTCTCCAGCCTCGACGCGCGGCTGGCAAAGATGGAGGAAGGCAACCGCACCGTCATGGAAGCGCTCGAAGCGCAGTTGCAGCGCGACCGGGTCGACCTGGAGAAACGCCGGCAGGACGAGGCGGTCGCCTGTAACAATCGCGGCGTCGCGCTCTACTACCGCGGCGCCTACGAGGCGGCAAAGGAATCGTTCAACCGGGCGCTCGAATTGACGCCCGACTACGCCGAAGCGCTGAACAACCTCGGCCTGACGATGTCGAAGCTGGGTAAGGAGCAGGAGGCGACTGAAGCGTTCCGCAAGGCGCTAACCGTCGATCCCGCAATGGGAGAGGCCTACAACAATCTCGGGTTCCTTTATCACGCCTCGTCGCAGTTCGATCGCGCCGTGCAGATGTTCGGGATGGCGACCGAGAATGCCTGCGATTCCTCCGTCGCCTACACTAACCTGGGCAACACCTTCTATGCCATGCAGCAGCCGGACAAGGCGGTCGAGGCGTGGCAGCGCGCGGTCGACCTCGATCCGCTGAACGAGAGCGCTCAGCGGGGCCTGCGCATGTTCGCGCAGGATGCCTCGAGCAACTGAGATGACCGGCAAGAAAAAGGACAAGAACCGCCTCGACCTGTTCCGGCGCTTCGAGCTGGAGCTCCGCACACCGAAGCAGCCGCTGCTGATCGATGCGTTTCTCCCCGCCCCGGACACCATCGCCTCGTCGATCCCGGCTCCCGTCTCCCTCGCCGCGGAACAGACGGCGCAGCCGCAGGGCTTCGTGCAGCAACTACGCGCACAGGACCCGCAGCCGGCCGATGAGGACCCGCAGGCGCAGCCGCCCAAACCGAAGAAGTCCGCCGAACCGGGTCCGGCCAAGTCGCTGCAGGAAGAGATCGAAGAGTTCATGAACCGGGACCGCGGCGCCCTGGCGCCCGACGTCGATCCCGAGTCGTAATCCCCAGCGCAGGGCAGTCCCACCGCGGGCTCCGGCGCACCTTCAGGAGCGGAAACCCCCGCGAAGCACTCTCGCCGCGATGCTCCGCGCTCCACCCTCCGGTCCCGCGGCGGACTCACTACTCAAGAGATCCGGCCGTGTCGCGATATGATGAGGTGTGATGCGGGGTGTTCCCGCCATCCCACGCCGGCATCGGAGAAAGGGGACCACCATGACAGTCGTGATCGTCCTGATTGCCCTCGGCGGGATCGTACTGCTGGTCGCGCTCTTCGTGGCCGGCATGTACAATCGTCTCGTCACGCTCAAGAACCGATACACGAACGCGTTCGCTCAGATCGAGGTGCAGCTCAAGCGGCGCTACGACCTGATCCCGAATCTGGTCGAAACGGCCAAGGGCTACATGGCTCACGAGCGCGACACTCTCGAAGCGGTGATCGCGGCGCGGAATCAGGCGCTGACCGGCCTGAAGGCTGCTGCTTCGTCACCCGGTTCCGCCGGCGCCATGAAGCAGCTGGCGGGAGCCGAGGGCATGTTGACCGGTGCCCTGAGCCGTATGAGCGTCGTGGTGGAGCAATATCCCGACCTGAAAGCCAATCAGAATATGATGCAGTTGAGCGAGGAGCTCACCTCCACCGAGAACAAGGTCGCCTTTGCGCGTCAGGCCTTCAACGACGCCGTCACCCGTTACAACACCTACAAGCAGACGTTTCCCCCGGTCGTCTTCGCCGGGATGTTCGGGCACAGCCAGGATGCGACGCTGCTCGAATTCGAGGACAGTGAAAAAATGAAGGAGGCCCCCAAGGTCTCGTTCCGCTGAGCCGAATGGATTTCTTTGAGAGTCAGGACGCGGCGCGCCAGAAGACCGGCCGCCTGGTGCTTTTCTTCGCATTGGCGATCGTGTCGATCGTGGTATCGGTCTATGCGGTGGTCAGCGCCGCCATCGTTTACACGACGGAGGAGACGCAGTTCTGGCACCCCGAGCTGTTTCTGGCCGTCATCACCGCGACCGTGGCCGTCGTTGCCTGCGGAAGCCTGTTCAAGATCGCACAACTCCGTGGCGGCGGCCGGGTGGTCGCCGAGGCTCTCGGCGGCCGTCTCATTCCACGCGATGCCACGAATCCGCTGCAGCAAAAGATCCTGAACGTCGTCGAGGAGATGGCGATCGCCTCGGGCACACCGGTGCCACCGGTCTATCTGATGCCGGGCGAGGAGGGGATCAACGCGTTCGCGGCCGGATTCACCCCCAGCGACGCAGTGATTGGAGTCACGAAGGGCTGCATTGAAAAACTGACCCGGCGCCAGTTGCAGGGAGTGATCGCACACGAGTTCAGCCACATTCTCAACGGCGACATGCGCCTGAATATCCGCCTGATCGGCATTCTCAACGGCATCCTGATCATCGGCATGATCGGATATTTCGTCATGCGCGTGACCGCCTTTTCCGGATCGGGTCGCAGCCGCGACAGTAACAGGGGTGGCGGAGCGGCCGTCGCGATCCTCGCCATCGGCGTCGGGCTGACGGTCGTGGGGTTCATGGGCACGCTGTTCGGCAACCTGATCAAGGCCGCCGTCAGCCGTCAGCGCGAATACCTGGCCGACGCCTCCGCCGTGCAGTTCACCCGCGATCCGGGCTCCATCGCCGGGGCGCTCAAGCAGATCGGAGGCTCCGCGAAGGGCTCGCGTCTGGCCAGCCCCAACGCCGCCGAGGCGAGTCACATGTTCTTCGCCAAGGCATTGGCCTCGGGTTTCACCTCCATGTTCGCCACTCATCCGCGGCTCGAAGAACGCATCCGTCGCATCGAGCCTGACTGGGATGGCACGTACCCGGTCCCCAGGGCCGTCAAGTCACAACAGCCGGCGCCCGATCACACCCGGCCCCCTTCCCCGGTGGACGTTGCCGAAATCGTCACCGGCGCCGCCATTCTGGCCGGGGCAACCGCAGACGGCGCGGCAGCCCAAAGGGCCGGAGGTGACAGACCGACCGGCAACGCCGTCTCACAGATCGGACGGCCGACCTCCGCGCACGTCGAGTACGCCGCCGGTCTGGTGCACAGCCTTCCGGCGCCGATCGTGGCAGCGGCGCGCGAGCCGTACGGTGCCCGCGCCGTGATCTACGCCATGTTGCTGAACCGGGAACCCGGCGTGCGACGCATCCAGATGGAGCGCCTGGTCAAACACGCCGATGAAGGTGTCAACGATCTCGTGCGCAGCTTGATGCGCCCGGTCGAGGATGTCGCCGCGGAGGCACGCCTGCCGCTGATCGACCTGACGACGGCGGCGCTGCGCCAGCTCACGGCGTCGCAGTACGCGGCATTCCGCAGCAACGTCATGGAGCTGATCGAGGCCGACGATCAGGTGAGCCTGTTCGAGTGGGTCCTGCAACGCATGATCCTGCGCCATCTCGAACCGCAGTTCAGCAGGGTCGAGGCCGCTCGCGCGCAGCACTTCGCCCTCAAGCGGCTCAAGCGTCCGTGTGCGGTGCTGCTCTCCACCCTGTCCCACAGCGGCCATCACCAGCCGGCCGCGGCGCAGGCCGCCTTCGAACAGGGCCGCGCCCGCCTCGATCTTTCCGGCCTGCAACTGCTCGATCAACGGGAATGCGGCCTGGCCGAACTGGACGACGCCCTCAGCGTTCTCAATACTGTGACCTTCAGGCTGAAACGCGATCTGCTCGAGGCAGGAGTTGCCTGCGCCAGTGCCGACGGGCGCGTCACCGTGATCGAGGGCGAACTGCTGCGCGGCATCGCTGACTCGCTCGGCTGCCCCATGCCTCCTCTGCTGCCAGGGCAGCCGGTCGCCTGATCTGTCCATCTGAGCATACCCCCCCCCTCCCACCACGAACCCCGCTCGCAGGGAGACTCTCCGGGGGTGGGGGTTGTGGGGGGCGGCGACTTCGAGCCGCGCCATGCGGGACGGAAGGCCTCCCGGGACATTCGCGTGCGGCCAGGAGACGCCCCCCACGAACCCCCGCCCCCGGAGAGATGTTCTTCGAGTCCGCTGCTGGCAGTCTACGGTGCGGGAAGGCTATGATGCCTCCCCCATCATGGCGACGATCGAAGGCCATCCCGATTTCGGCGTCCTCGAGCAGAGGCTGGTCGACCTGATCCGGACGATCAGGGAGACGGATCGCTCCGGTCCGTTCGCGCCGGTGGCGATCGTGGCGCCGACCGGGCGCCTGCTGGCCCACTTGAGGCAGGTGCTGGCCGGATCGCTCCCCGCCCTGCTGAACGTCCGTTTCCTGCATCATGACGCCCTGCTGCGCGAGGTGGCCGCCGGGGCAGAAATCGATCTCCCCCGCCCCATCGCCGATCACGTCCGCCAGGCTCTGCTCGCTCAGCTCGCGGCGGAGGGAGGCGGGGCGTTGGCCGAGTATGTCGCCCTGCGTCCCGGCAGCGCCGCGGCGCTGCGGCGCACCATGGATGATCTGCGCGAAGCGGGGGTGGAGGCATCTCCCCGGCCGGCGGGGTTGAGCCGCAGCGGCGCGGAGATGATGCGGCTCTACGCGCGCTACGCGGCGTCCCTCGATCGGCTGTCACGGCATCGGCTCGGCGACCGGGCCGCCCGGGCCCGGGCCGCCCTGCCGCACGTGGCCCCCTTCGCGCGACGTTTCAAGCTGGTGGTTCACTACGGCGCCTACGACCTGATCGGCGTCAATCTCGATGTGTTGCGGGCCGTCGATGCGAGCGGCGTGCCGCTGACCTTTCTCGTCCCGTTTCATCCGACGTCGCCGGCCTACCAGCATGCGCGGCGGTTCTGGCCGGTCGCGTTCGACGCCATGCCGGTGCTGCTGCCGGATCATCCCGCCGCGCAACGCCGCCTCGGCGGACGGCTCGCCGATCTCTACGATGAAGAGGCGCCGCCGGCTGAAGGGGCGAGCCCTATGTTTCACACCCAGGGCGCCCCGGCGGAGCTGCGCGAGGCCGCCCTGCGCGTCCTCGCCCTCCACCGCGACCGGGGGATCCCTCTCCGGCGCATCGCGATCATCGCCCGATCGCTCGAGCCGTACGCGCCGCACCTGGTCGACCTGTTGCCCCGGTTCGGCCTGCCGTTCGTCACCTCGGCGGCGCGCGGCGCCCTGCGGGAAGGGGTGGTGCAGGCGGCGCTGCAACTGGCGCGGGTGGTGCTGGGCGACTACGAGCGGCAGCCGCTCATGGATCTGTTGCGCGGCGGACACCTGCAACCCGGCGATCGGGAGGTGTGGCGCGACGCGCAGGCGTGGGATCGCCTCAGCCGCGATTATCGCGTGGCGCGGGGCTTCGCCACCTGGACGCGCGACCTGCCGGAAAGCGTCGGCAGGATGGAGGCCGGGGATCGCGACAGCGATGACGAGGAGGCGCGCCTCCGGCGGGAGGCGTTCGTCGAACTGCGGCTCGGTCAGGCCAAGGCGCTGGCGGCCATGGTGACGAGGCTGCAGCGCGCCGCCCTCCCCGTGGGACGGGCGCGCAGTTGGCGGGAATGGAGCCAGGCCCTGATGGCCCTTTGCCGGAACCAGCTCCGAGCCTTCCGGCAGACGGAGGGGGACCGGCTCGATCCCGGCGCCGAGCTGGTGGCGGCGATTCTGCATGACATGGAAGACCTCGACGCGGTCGGGGTGCCGTTTTCGCGCCCGGCAGCGCTCTCTCACTTCCAGCGGACGCTGGCCGGCCAGTCAATCGCCATCGGCGCGGTGGAGGCCGACGGCTCCTCCGGCGCCGGTGACAACGGCGGGGTGCGCGTGCTCGACACGATGCAGGCACGCGGCCTCGGATTCGAGGCGGTGTTTCTCATCGGCTTCAATGCCGGCCTGTTTCCCCGGCGACCCCGTCCCGATCCGCTTCTCGATGACGGCGACAGGGCCGCCCTGCGCGAGCCAACCGGGCGGCCGTTGCCGCTCGCGAGCGAGGCGCGCGAGGAAGAGCACCTCCTGCTGGCCCACATGCTCGGTGCTGCGGGGACGGATCTCACCGTGTCGTGGCAGCGCGCCGACGAATCGGGCGTGGCCCGCGTGCCGAGCCTCGCGTTGCGCGAGATCGGCCGGTTGACGATCGGCGCCGCCGATCTCGGCCTGATCGCGGAACGGGCGGAGCGCATTCCGACTCATCCGCTCGAGTTCGGCCGGCGCGCCGTCGAACGATGGGGTCTGCTGCCGGCGACGGAGGCCCGCATCAACGCGGCCTTGCAGCTCGCCGATCCGCGGCGTCTGCGACAGGCCCTCCCCGCGCTGCCGGCCGGGGTCGCCGCTGACCACTCGCTCATCGAGGCGGGGCTGACCATGCTCGGCATCGTCGAGGATTTCTCCGCGCGCGATCTGCGCTTCGATGCGTGCGTTGGTGACGCCGCTCCGCCACCCGCGACCTGGTCCCCTTCCCGTCTGGAGCGGCTCGGCGTCTGTCCGCAGCAGTATTTCTTCCGGCATGCTCTGCACATCGACGAACTGCTGGAACCGTCCGCGGGGCCCGAGGTGCCACTCGTCGATCTCGGCCGCCACGTTCACCATGTCCTCCAGATCGTCTATCGCAGCCTCCTCGACGAGGGGGCGCTCCGCGCTGCTGGCGCCGACCCCGTGAGGCGGGCGGAGGCGATCCTCGAGCAGGTCTGGGAGCGCGAATCGACCGGGATCGCGGCGCTCGCCGGCGCCCGTTATCCCCTGCTGTGGGAGGCCATGACCCGGCAGTGGGTCGACGCCCTGCGCGCCTTCCTGCGCGCCGACCTCGCCGATCTCATCGCGACCGGCGGCGAGGTGGTCGCCCTGGAGCAGGAGGTCAACGCCCGGCTCACACTCGGTCCGCCGGGGACGACGATCGACATGCACGGCCGCTTCGACCGAATCCGCCGCACTGCCTCGGGCGAACTTGTCATCTCCGATTACAAGACCTCGGGCAACCCGCACGACCACGTCGGTCTGGCGGAGGTGCTCAAGGGGCGGCGGCTGCAGATGCCGCTGTACCTGCTTATGGCCGAGGCCCGGCTGGCGGGAGAGAACGACCCGGAGCCGGCGGTCCGCGCCGAGATTCTCGGTGTCGGCCCGGCCTTCACCCTCGATGCCTCGACCTGGGATGAGGAGGCGGGCCGCGCCGTGCTCGACCCGGAGAAGTTCGCCCTTCACCGTGACGCCTTTGGCGAGACACTCGCCGTGCTCGTCGACCTCGCCGCAGCCGGCTTCTTTCCTCTCAATGACCAGCACGCGAGGATCTGCGCGTACTGTCCGTTCGTCCGGGCCTGCCGGCGGGGGCAGGCCCCCGCCGCGGCGCGTCTCGAGGCGGCCCGCGCGGGGCGTGATTACTTCCTGCTGCAGAAAAAGAGCACAAAGGCGCCGTTCCTGCCGAGGCCGCGTGACGGCGCGGGCAGAGGGACCACCTCATGAGCACCAACGCCGCGCCCCGCCCACTGCCCGATGCCGCCGCCCGCCGCCAGGCGGCGACCTGCTTCGATCGCAACCTGGTGGTGACCGCCGGCGCCGGCACCGGCAAGACCGCCCTCCTGGTGGAGCGAACGCTGAATCTGATCGGCACTGGCACGAGCGCTCTCGAGGCGATGGCGATCATCACCTTCACCGAGAAGGCGGCGGCCGAATTGCGCGAACGGCTGGCGCGCGGTCTCGACGCGCTGCGGCGCTACGCGGCGGAGGATCTCGATACCGGCGCGCTCGATCCCCGCGAAGACGCCGCCCGCGCCTTCACCTGGCTGCGCGGCGAGGCCGGCGTTCCCGCCGGCCAGATCGCCCAACGGGCGCTGCACGGATTGCAGGCGCTCGACGCCGCCACTGTATCGACCATCCACGCATTCTGCGCCGAGATCCTGAGAAGCCATCCGCGCGAGGCGCGGGTCGATCCCTCCTTCCAGGTCGACGAAGGCCCGCTGTTCGACCGGATGTTCGAGGCCGAATGGGAGCGCTTCCTGCTGGACGAACTGGGAACGGAGTCGGCCCACGAAGAGGTCTGGCGGGCCGCGCTGCGCCAGCCGGGAGCGCTCGGCACGATCCGCGATCTCGGCCGGCGCCTCGCGTCGTTCCATTTTCCGGATGCGGCGGTCGGAATGGGAACGTCCTACACGGCGGCCTCATCCGGTGAGCTTCTCGGCCAGGAGGCGGAGGGGGCGCGCGCCGCCATCCGCGCCGTGTTGCGCGACGACCCGCCGATGGCGCCGACCCTCGGACACTACCTCAACTCGGCGGAGGCGTTCCTCGGCGCCTTTATCGCGCATGGCTTCGCTCGCCTGGGCGCGACGGACGCCCCGATCGCCTTCGATAAGTTCGCCGCCATGAGTCTTCCCGCCACCGGTGTGAAACCGACCGCTGATCAACAGCGACGGATTCGCTTGGCGGCGCGGCGCGCCCGCGATCTTTTCGCCCTGCTCACCCGGGTCGACGAGGCGGTCATCGCGCCTCTGGTGCAGGCGGCGCTGCCGCTGGCGGCGCGTTGCCGTGAACGGCTGCTGGAGAGCGGCTTCACCTCGTTCGATGCCCTGCTCCGGCTGGCCCGCGACCTGCTGGCCCGGCATGCACCGATCCGGCGCAGCCTCGCCGCCCGTTATCGCACCCTCCTGGTGGACGAGTTCCAGGATACCGATCCGTTGCAGTACGACATTCTCTTCTTCATCAGCGGAGCGGATGACCCCTCGACCTCCGATCCCTACGGAATGCGCCCGGCCGCCGGCCGCCTGTTCATCGTCGGCGATCCGAAGCAGTCGATCTATCGCTTCCGCGGCGCCGATATCGACGCCTACCGGCGCGCGGTCGACCATGTGCTCGCCTGCGGTGGCGAGAGCCTCGAACTGTCGGCCTCATTCCGCAGCCCGGGCAACCTGCTCGCGCCGATCAACGTCCTCTTCGCTGATCTGATGCAGCCGGAGAGCGAGGGAGAGGATCGATTCCAGCCCCCCTATGAGCCGATCTCATCGGCCCACGGATCGGTCGACGGCGGTTCGTCCCGCATGGAGATCTGGTCGATCGCCGCCGGCGGCAATGCCGCCCATCGCCGGCGCGCGGAAGCGGCCGCCATCGCCGACTGGCTGGCCGGCAATGTCGGCCGTGCCGGTGCCACCGGCCACCCCCTCGAGTACCGCGAGGTCGCCATCCTGCTGCGCGCGCTCCCCCACGTCGGACTCTACACGCAGGCGCTGCGACAAGCCGGTATCCCGTTCGTGGTGGAGGGGGGGCGCGAGTTCTACGATCGCCCCGAGGTCGGCGACCTGCTCTCCTTCCTCAGGGCGGCCTCCTGTCCTCACGACGGCGCCGCGGTGCTGGCGGTGCTGCGCTCGCCGCTGGGCGGCGTCCCGGACGACGAGCTGGCCCGCTTCGCGACGGCGGGAGGCCGGCTCGATCGGATCGACGCACGGAGATTCGACGGAGGCCCCTTCCCGAATCTGCAGCGGGCGCACGCTCTCCTCGAATCGTTCCGATCGCATTTGCCCCGCCTGTCGCCCGACGAGGCGGTGCGCGCCGCCCTGCGCGACACACCGCTCTCTCTCCTCTACGCCTCGACGTTCGAGGGGGCGCAGCGCATCGCCAACCTGGAGAAGCTCGTCGCGCGGGCCGAGG
>CBDUYA010000028.1:0-15194 GCA_965371335.1 uncultured bacterium
ACAACAGCGCGAATGCTCAATTTCACCTCCAACTGGCTCGAACAAGCCGTCTAACGCGAGGTGTACGGAACTACGATATCGGATATCACCGAACTAGAATAATGGATATCGCAGTCGGGCGAAACTTCTAGTTGTTCCTCCTCCCTCGGGGTGATGACGAGAAACGGGGGCCCGTGAAGGCCCCCGTTCGTCCATCGACCTGACTTGTCCCCGCTGCCTCATTCCGGGCAGCAGACTCCAGGCAGCCCCGGTTACGAACAGCCGCTGGTCGATCCGCAGTTGAGGCATTTGTAGCAGGCGCCGTTGCGGACCATGATGGAGCCGCAATCGGGACAGGGCGGCGCGTCCTCGTCGGGATGGAACGCGAACGGAACGGGCCCCGGATCGTTGCCGGCGGCGCCGACCGATGTCGGGCCGGGCGACAGGGTCACCGGCACCGCCGCGATCGGTCCGTTCGACGTCCTGCCGCCGTCGCGCTTGGCGCGGTCTGCGGCGCCCCCTTCATCCGGGGTCTGCTTCCCGTCGCCCTTGACATGCACTCCGATCGCCTGCTGCGCGTCAAGGCTGAGGAACTTGGAGCCGAGCCAGCGGAAGATGTAGTCGATGATCGACTTGGCGATCGGGATCTCCGGGTTGTTGCTGAATCCGGACGGCTCGAAGCGGACATGGCTGAACTTGTCGACCAGGACCTGCAGCGGCACGCCGTACTGCAGCGCCAGCGACACCGCCGTGGCAAAGCAGTCCATCAGACCCGAAACGACGCTCCCCTCCTTCGCCATGACGAGGAAGATCTCGCCCGGCTCCCCGTCTTCGTACATGCCGACGGTGATGTAACCGTCGTGCCCGGCGATGGAGAACTTGTGGGTGATCGCCCGGCGCTCGTCAGGCAGCCGGCGCCGCACGGCGCGCGGCGAGGTGGCGGCCTCGGCCGTCGTTGCCGGAGCCTCGACTTTGGCCTTCGTCTGTTCCTTGCTGGTGCTCAGCGGCTGGCTTCGCTTGCAGCCGTCGCGGTAAATGGCGACCGACTTCAGCCCGAGCTTCCACGACTGCAGGTAGGTCTCCATGATCTCGTCCACCGTGACGTCGGAGGGAACGTTGACCGTCTTGGAGATGGCGCCCGAGACGAACGGCTGCGCCGCTCCCATCATCCTCAGGTGCCCCATGTAGTGGATGCTGCGGCTGCCGTGCACCGGACGGAACGCGCAGTCGAAGATCGACAGATGCGAGTCTTTCAGGGGCGGCGCTCCCTCGATGGTCCCGTTCTCGTCGAGGTACTCCAGGATCTCCTTCGCCTGCGAGTCGGAGTAGCCGAGCCGTTCCAGGGCTCGCGGCACTGTCTGGTTGACGATCTTCAGCATCCCGCCGCCGACCAGCTTCTTGTACTTCACCAGCGCGATATCCGGCTCGATCCCGGTGGTGTCACAGTCCATCATGAAGGCGATGGTGCCGGTCGGTGCGATGACCGTCGCCTGCCCGTTGCGCAGACCGTGCTGCGATCCGAGCTCGCGCGCTTCGTCCCAGGCGGCCTTCGCCGCCGTGTAGAGGTCGAGCGGCACGTGCGCCGAATCGATGTGCACCACGTGCGCGCCGTGCTTCTTGAGGACCGCCAGGAACGGGTCGCGGTTCTTCGCAAAGCCGTTGAACGGCCCCATGACCTCGGAGATGCGCGCCGACTCGACGTAGGCGTGCCCGGTCAGCAGCGCGGTGATGGCGCCGGCGTAGTCACGCCCCACATCGGAGTCGTAGGCCAGCCCGCGGCTCATCAGGAGCGCACCCAGGTTGGCGTAGCCGAGCCCGAGCGGCCTGTAGTCGTGCGAGTTGCGGGCGATCCGCTCGGTCGGGTAGGAGGCGTTATCGATGATGATCTCCTGCGCCAGGATGGTCGTCTCGACCGCCTTTTTGAAGGCCGGGACGTCGATCTCCCCCTCCGGCGTCCTGAGCTTCATGAGATTGAGCGACGCGAGGTTGCAGGCCGAATCGTCCAGGAACATATATTCGGAGCAGGGGTTGCTGGCGTTGATGCGCCCCGTGTTCGGACAGGGGTGCCAGTCGTTGATGATGGTATCGAATTGCATACCCGGGTCGCCGCACACCCACGTGGCGTCGGCGATCTGGCGCAGCAGGTCGCGCGCCTGGAAGGTATCGGCCACCTTGCCGGTGGTCACCTCGCGCGTCGACCACTCTGCGTCATTCACCACGGCCTGCATGAATTCGTCGGTGACCCGCACCGAGTTGTTGGAATTCTGGAAGAAGATCGAGGAGTAGGCGGAGCCGTTCAGGGAGCCGTCGTAGCCCGCCTCGATCAGCGTCCACGCCTTCTGCTCTTCCTCCTGCTTGCAGCGAATGAACTCCACGACGTCGGGGTGCTCGGCGTTCAGGATCACCATTTTGGCGGCGCGACGCGTCTTGCCGCCGCTCTTGATCACTCCGGCGAAGGCATCGTACCCCTTCATAAATGAGACCGGCCCCGAGGCGGTTCCGCCGCCGGCCAGCAGCTCGTGCGACGAGCGGATCGGCGACAGGTTGGTGCCGGTTCCCGAGCCGTACTTGAACAGCATCCCCTCGGTGCGCGCCAGGCCGAGGATCGACTCCATCGTGTCGTCGACCGAATTGATAAAGCAGGCCGAGCACTGCGGCTTCGGCTCCACCCCGACATTGAACCACACGGGGGAATTGAACGACATCTTCTGGTAGATCAGCAGGTGCTTCAGTTCGGCCTCGAACGCCGCGGCATCCTGTTCGCTCTCGAAGTAGCCCTGCGTCCGTCCCCAGCCGCCGATGGTGCGCACCACCCGGCCAATCAGCTGTTTCACGCTGCGCTCCCGCCCGGGAGTGCCGAGCGTGCCGCGGAAATACTTGGAGGCGACGACGTTGGTCGCGGTCTGTGACCAGAAACGGGGCACCTCGACGTCTTTCTGCTCGAAGACCGTCTCCCCCTTCTCGCTGGTGATCAGAGCGTTCCGCGACTCCCATTCGACCTCGTCGAACGGGTCGATCCCGGGCCGCGTGTTGTGGCGTTCGATGCGCAGGCCGGCGGCGGTCTGTCGCAATGACAGGGGCGGGGCGAAACCGCTGTGCGCCTGCTTCTGCTGTTCTTTACCAGGAGCGTCGGAGGGCTTGCCTGCCTTGAGCTCGGACTCTTTCTTCATAGTGTCATCGCCCCCGTCTCGGGTGCCGGCCTGAGACCGGCCCGATGCGAATTGTTCCGCGCTCTCCGGAGAAAGCGCCGCGCCCCAAACGCCGTTGATCGATTCAAGCCATGCCGTTCCCCAGGGGCAAACCGCACAGATTCCCCGAGCCGCACCTCTCCCTGACCCCGGACCTGGTGCCGTCCCGGGCGGGCGCGGTTTCCCTCTCGTGGATGAGGATCCAGCCTTTCCCCGCGCCGGGACAACCACCAATAACCGGGTCCCGCAGGCCCCGCTGCCCCCGACGGGCGGATGATTCGAAGGGTAACGGGGGCGGCGGCTCGTGTCAAGGGTCGCAGCACAAAATGTTGTGGTTGCATTGCGATCCCGCCCAACATACTGAGTTTTCGGCGGCTTACGCTGTTCACGCAGATGTGGAAAAAGTGTGCCATCCCGGCTGTTCCGCAGCTACCAAGAAAGAGAGCATCCCACCTCTCGGCGGGGCCAGAAGAATCGGGCCTTTCGCCCATGCCGGCCAGGCCTGATCCTGAGTATTGCCGTCAACACTGAATAATTTCGCGCCTGAGCCACGTACCAGCTGGGCCCCAAGGGATGCGACCGATCCCGGCAGAAGATCTCTCCCCGCCGGAGGGCGGTTCCGCCCTCGCTTCACGCCGAGGGCGCGTTGACTCGCGCTCCCGCGAGGGACTATCATCCGCCGCGATTCACACTCAGTGTGGTCACACGCTTCCCCGGAGAGGTGTCCGAGTGGCTGAAGGAGCACGCTTGGAAAGCGTGTGTGGGGGAAACTCCACCGTGGGTTCGAATCCCACCCTCTCCGCCAATCTTTCCGCTGAAACAGCACGCCGCATCACATCATCCGCACCACCATGGCAAGGCCGATGAGGATGCTCGCCAGGCCGGCGGCGACGCTGAGACCATGCTGCATCCAGAGGCCGCGGTGCCGCGCCATCGCCAGCGGCGCCCCCAGAACCAGGCTGACGAGGGCCATGCCGGCCATCGACCCGAGGCCGAACAGACCCAGGTAGAGACATCCGGCCAGGATGGTCGGAATGGTCGTGAGGATCAGGATGACCGCCGCGGCGCTGCCGGCCAGACCGTGCAGACCGCCGGCGAGGAACGGCCGCAGTGCCGGGCGGAACGGGTGGGGGTGACGATGCGGCGCTTCGCCCCGGTGCGGAGTGGGGTGGAAGTGCAGGTGGGAATGGACGACACCATCGTGCTCATGTTCATGGGCGTGCAGGCGGGATCGCAGGGCATTGACCAGGGCGACGCTCCCCAGGCCGATCAGCATCAGGCCGGCGAGCGACTCGAACATCCGGCCGATCCGGTCGGGCACGTTGAGGCGCAGGCCGACCAGTATGCCGCCGATCACCGCCACGGTCAGCGCGTGGCCGGCCCCCCAGGAGAGCCCGTCCCGGAGCGCCTGCCGCAGCCCGTCCCGCCGCCCGGTGAAGGTCGCCACGGCCGCCACGTGATCGGCATCGAAGGCGTGCCGTATTCCCAGCAGGAAGGCGACCCCGAGCGTCGGCAGCAGTGCCACATCGTCCATGATCAGGGCGATCATATCTCTTCGGGGACCGCGTGGCCGCACAATTCGCGCCGGGGCCGAGCGGACGCGGTCGACCTCTCGTTGACACTCCACCGGAGATGATTTAGCATCCATCGCGGATTGCTGAAGCGCTGTTCCGTCGCCAGCAGCAGGCACGGGAAGCCGGCGTGACGGCCGGTTCGAGCCCCGCGCGATGCGACCCACCGAACCCGGTCAGACCCGGAAGGGAGCAGCCGTAAGGCGGACCTCGCAGGTGCCGCGGGTTCGCTTGGGCCGGCCCTCAGGCCGGCTTCCAGTACATCGTCATCGACGCGAGCCGGTTCTTTCCGATCAGGCGCACAGAGTGAACCATCCGTGAGCTACCAGGTCCTCGCCCGAAAATATCGTCCGCAGACGTTCGAGGAGGTCGTCGGCCAGAAGCCGATCGTGACCACCCTGCAGAACGCCGTGGCTCAGAACCGCCTGCATCATGCCTATCTGTTCTCGGGTCTGCGTGGCGTCGGCAAGACGACGGTCGCGCGCCTGCTCGCGAAATGTCTCAACTGCGCGAAGGGTCCGACCCCGAAACCCTGCAACAAGTGCGCCTCATGCGAGGAGGTGGCCTCCAGCCGCAGTCTCGACGTTCTGGAAATCGACGGCGCCAGCAATCGCGGGATCGATGCGGTGCGCGAGTTGCGCGAGACCGTGCGCTACTCCCCGGCGCGTGATCACTATAAGGTTTACATCATCGACGAAGTGCACATGCTCACGCCGGAGGCGTGGAACGCACTGCTGAAGACGCTGGAGGAGCCGCCCGCACCCGTGGTGTTCATCTTCGCCACGACCGAGTATCGCAAGATCCCTCTGACCATCCTGTCCCGTTGCCAGCACTTCGAATTCAAGAAGATCCCGCACAGTGAAATGCGTGCCCACCTGGAAGTGGTGGCCCGCGGTGAAGGCATTTCCGTGGAACCGGCGGCCCTCGATCTGATCGGCCGCATGGCGGGCGGCTCGCTGCGCGACGCGCAGAGCGCGCTCGACCAGGTCATTGCCTTTTCCGGCGACACGATCGGCACCGAGCAGGTTCGCACCATCCTCGGCGTCGTCGATCGGGAGGTGATCGCAGGGTTCTTCGCCGCCGTGCGCGGCAGAGATTGCGGGCGGCTGGTGGCGATCATCGACGAGGTTTTCGAAAATGGATATCAGCCGATCCCGTTTCTCGAGGCGCTGATGGCTTACGGGCGCGATCTGCTCCTCGCCCGCGTCCTCGACGATCCGGCGGGCTACATCGGAGGAAGCGCCGAGGAGATCGAAGCCGTCACGCGCCAGGCGAAGGACTTCTCGGATGATGAACTGCTGCGATTGCTCGAGCTAATCACCCGCGAAGAGCAGCGGGTGAAGAATTCGGCCCATCCCCGCTACCTGCTCGAAGCGCTGGCGATCAAGCTGGCGCGTCTCGCCGACCTGCAGCCGATCGAGGATCTGATCGCGCGCCTGGAACGAACGACCGGAGGGCCGTCCACTCCTCCGGCGGGCACGGCGGGATCGAAGGCCGGCTCGACCGGGCCGCCACGCCGGCGCCCGGCCGCCGGTGCCCCTCCGCCGGCGGCGCGGGCGGCCGATTCTCCGGCGGCGACCGCGCCGGCGTCCTCCCCGCCCGTCCCCGACCGGGGGCCGGTCACGGCGCCGCCCGGCGACACCCGGCCCTCACCCCGGGCGCAGGCGGGAGGCGGCACCGCCACGGCCGAAGCGTTCCTCAGGCGGGTGGACGAGGAGCGCGGCGCCATCGGCGGCTTCCTGGGACAGGCCCGCTGGGTGGAGGTCGTCGGCGACGTCCTCGAAATCGCTTTCGGCGAAGAGCAGTCGTTCTTCCACGACCAGGTGGCAAGCCGCGACACGGTCGAATACCTGGCACGTGTTGCGAGTGGTGTGGCGGGGCGCGCGCTCGAGGTCAAAGTCGTCTTCGCCTCGGCCGCCACCATCGACCGGGTGGTCACCGGGACGCCGGTCGTGGACGAGAGCGCCCGCCGGGCCGCCCTGCGGCGCAAGGCGGAGCAGGAGCCGATGGTCAGGACATTGCTGGAGACCTTCCAGGGCGAGATCGTCGACGTGGACCAGGCCTGAGAGGCCGGACGCGGCACGAAACGAGAGAGCGACCGATATGGATATGCAGGCATTGATGAAGCAGGCGCAGAAGATGCAGGCGAAGTTGCAACAGGAGGTTGCCGAGCTGAAGGTCGAGGCCTCCTCCGGCGGCGGCATGGTGACCGTCACCATGACCGGCACTCACGAGCTGCTCGCCGTCACCATCGCTCCGGAGGTGATCGCGGCGAAGGACGGCGAGATGCTCGAAGACCTCGTCCGCGCCGCCGTCAATGGAGCAAACCGCAAGATCGAGGAAGCCCTCTCGCAGAAGATGAGCGGCCTGCGCGTGCCCGGGCTCTAGTGTCATGGCGTTCGCGGCGCCGCTCGAGCGCCTCATCGAGCAATTGAAGAAGCTTCCCGGCATCGGCGCGAAATCCGCACAGCGGCTGGCGTTCCACATCCTCCGCATCAAGACCGCGGAGGCCAATGCCCTCGCGGCAGCGATCGTCGAGGTGAAAGAAACGATTCGCCTGTGCGGCATCTGTTTCAACACCACCGATGTCGTGCCGTGCGCGATGTGCGCCGATCCGGCGCGCGAGCGGACAGCCATCTGCGTGGTGGAAGAGCCGAATAACCTGATCGCTATCGAGAAATCGGGCGAGTTCCACGGGCTCTACCACATCCTGCACGGCTCCCTCTCCCCACTCCGCGGCATCGGCCCCGAAGATTTGAAGATTGCGCCGCTGCTCGAGCGGCTGCGGGACGGATCCGTCAAAGAGGTCATCCTGGCGACCAACCCCAACGTGGAGGGGGAGGCGACGGCGGTCTACCTGTCGCGCCTGCTCAAGCCGCTCGGCGTTCTCGTCACCCGGATCGGCCTCGGGCTCCCCGTCGGGAGCGAGCTGGAATACGCCGACGAGGTCACGATCGGTAAGGCACTCGAAGGACGGCGGGAGATCGGATGACCGGCGGAATCAAACAGGGCCTGTTCCTGTGGATCGAGGATTTTGCCCGGCGGCGCTACCGGATCGTTTTTCTGGTGACCCTCATGCTCGTCGCGGCCTCGCTCCTCCTCGGCACGCAGTTGGAGCTCGATGGCGATGTTTTCAATCTGGTCCCGGAAAACAACCGTGCAGTCAACACATTCCGCGAGGCAGTGCAGGATTTCGGCAGTCTCGACTACCTGCTGGTGCTGGTGGAAGCCCAGCCGGGGCAGGGAGCGGAGGAGTTGCTGGACTTCGCCGATCTACTGGCCGATCATCTGCGGTCGCTCCCATCAGTCGAATACGTCGAGCACAAGATCGACATGTCGGGACCGTTCTTCGAGTTCTTCCGCAGGAACCAGATTCTCTTCCTCCCTCCGGACCGCATCGACGAGCTCGCGGCCCGGCTGACCGACGAAGCGATCGAGGCCCAGGTGCGGGAGAATCTGCGCCAGCTGACCGGCCCGTCATCCTTCTTCATCAAACAGCTTCTCGAGCAGGATCCGTTCCAGATCAGCCCGCTTCTGTTCGAAGTGGCGCTGCGCAGCCGCGGGCCGCTTCAAGTTGACTTGAACAGCGGCTACTTCCTGTCGCGCGACGGGACCGCCCTTCTGCTGATCGCAAAGCCGGTCAAACCGGCCCAGGATATCGCCTTCGTGAAGGTGCTCGCGGCCGAGGCGGAAGAGGCCGCCGCGCGCGCCGCGGCCGTGTTCATCGAGGATGCCGGCGGCGACGAGGACCCGTCGCTCGCGCCGACAGTCTTCTTCGGCGGCACCTACATCCTCGCGCTCGACGACGCCGAGCTGATCATGCAGGACATGTTCCGCAACGGGATTCTGTCCTTCCTCTTCATCATTCTGCTCTACTACTTCTGCTACCGCCGGTTCGGCGCTCTTCTCTATTCGACCCTGCCGCTGATCGTGGGGCAGTGCCTGACCCTCGGCCTCGCCTACATCGTCCTGCGCCGCCTGAATTCGGCGACCACCGGCTTCACCGCCATGCTGATGGGGCTCGGGACCGATTTCACCATCGTCATGTACGCGCGCTACGTGGAAGAGCGCCAGCGGGGCCGCAGCCTGCCGGAAGCGCTGCGCCTGATGATGGGGGTCTCGGCAATCGGTGTGTTCACCGGCGCCATCACCTCGGCCGGGACGTTTTACGCCATGTGCGTGACCGAATACAGGGGCCTGTGGGACTTCGGGTTCCTGGTCGGCTCGGGCATCCTGCTCTGCCTGGTCGCCATCCTGTTTCTGATGCCGGCGCTGATCAGCTTCAATGAAGCGCACCGGCCGGCGGTGACCAAGAAGCTCTACCTCCACTCGTTCGGCATCGAAGGCATCATGACGTGGAGCACGCGACACCCCTGGCCGGTCCTCACCGCGACCGTGCTGCTCACCGTGATCGCAGGCTGGCTCGCCTGGAACGTGCAGTTCAGCGACAGCGTGCAGGATCTCAGGTCATCGCGCAACCGCGGGGTCCTGATGCAGGAGAAGATCGCCCGCACGTTTGACACGGCGATCAATCCGATGATGGTGCTGTGTCGCGCCGGTGACGTCGAGTCCATGATGGAGCGCAACCGGGAGGTGAACCGCAAGCTCGACGAGTTCGTGGAGGACGGAACGCTGCTCGGCTACGACTCGATTTTCTCCTACCTTCCGGCCCGTGATGAACAGATGGAGGTGATCCACGCTCTGCGTGAGGGTGCCGGCGGACCGTTCGACACCGAGCGAATCAAGCGCACATTCCGCTCGGCGTTGCGCGCGCATGGCTTCCGGGAAGAGTTCTACGACCCCTACCTCGCCGCGCTCCCGGCGACTCTGAACCCCGATCGCCCGGTGTCGCTTCCCGACCTCAAGGGAGGGGGGCTGGATCGTTTCATCGATCGGTACGTCAAGCAGGATGCCGATGGAACCTACACGTCGGTGACCTACATGTTCCCCGCCGACGCTTCCTCCAAGCGCCACGCCCCGCCGCAGCTGGTGCAAGCGCTCGATCGCCCCGAGGAAGGGATGGAGCTGGCTGGAGTCAACCTTGCCAGCACCGAGCTGCGCCGGATCTTCAAACACGACGCCCGGCTCGCCGTCATCGTCGGGATCATTCTCGTCTCGGTGCTGCTGTGGCTCGATTTCCGCAGCCTGTGGCTGATGGTCCTGGCCAACATTCAGCTCCTCACCGGGGTCACCTGGATGCTGGCGATGATGACCGTCCTCGACATCAAGATGAATTTCGTCAACGCCTTCGTGACCACGATGATTCTCGGCGTCGGCATCGACTACGGGATCCACATCATCCACCGGATCTCGCAGGAGGGACTGAGCAATCCGACCGGACTGCTGGAGACGGGCAAGGCGGTGATCATGGCGGCGCTCACCAACATTGCGGGATTCGGAACGCTGGCGCTGTCGAACTATCCCGGACTGCGCTCCATGGGACTGGTCAGCGCCATCGGGTCGTTTACCTGCCTGGTGACCGCCCTCACGACCCTGCCCGCGCTCATGATCCTGACCCGTACGCGCATCGAGCCAAAGCGCTCCTGATGGCGATGCAGGAGCATCAACCCCGCTAGTCGCTGGAAGGGTTGAGCGGCGACGCCTCTCCCCGCCGCCTGCGGCCCGATCGGTAGAACCACCAGCCGACGGCGGTAACCAGCAGGCAGCTGGCGAGGAGGCGAAGGTAGAACAGGAAAGGGTGGGCGACTCCGGACGCGGGCGCGAGAGCGAAGACGATCGCCAGCACCGTGGTCACGAAGCCGACGAACGCCACCACGGTCACGCCGGCCCGGCCGCCGGGCACCGGGACGACTCCCGGCGCCGGCACTTCTCCCCGCGCCGAGAGCTTGAAGAGAGCCGCGAATAGATAAAGATACGGAACGAAGTAGACCAGCAGCGTAAACTCCGCCAGGAACAGGTAGGCATCCTGCACGGTGCCGCCGGGAAAGCTGAGCAGCACCATCACGGTCGACAACACGGCCGTCACCAGCAGCGCCACGTACGGCGTGGCATGTCGCGGGTGGAGCCGGCCGAATCCCGCGGGCAGATAGCGATCGATGCCGATGACGAACGGAATGCGTGACGCTCCGCCGAGCCACGCGCTCGTCATCCCCAGAGCACCAAGCGCGATCAGCAGGGCCGAGATGCCGGCGAGCATTCCCAGTCCGGCGCGGTCCTGCACCGCGGCGATGGCATAGGCCACCCCGCTCAACAGCCCGATCGATTCCTGCGGCAAGGCGATCAGCAGGGCCACGGTGCCGAGCAGATAGATCAACGTGATGATCGCCCCGGCGATCAGGATGGCTCGCGGGACGTTACGGCGTGGATCGACGATCTCCTCCGCCATCAGCGAGCCCAGCTCGATTCCCGAGAAACCGAAGCACATCAGTGAGAAGAAGGCGAGCGTCCCGATATCGAGTACCGGAACGAGATCGGCCGACCGGAACGTCGTGGCGGGCCCGAAACGCACGGCGGCCCAGACGCCGAGCACGATCAGAATCATCGCCGGCAGCCAGGTTCCCAGGGCACCGAGGTTATGCAGCCAGCGGCCGTAACGCAGTCCCCGCAGATTGATCCAGAAGCAGAACCAGAAGAGCAGAAGAGAGAGCGTCGCCATGAAAAGCCCGCTGTTCTCGAGATCGCGATACCCCGGGCCAAGGGTGAAGACGAGATTGCCGACGGCGAACAGGAGAACCGTCGGGAAGTAGAAGAGATTATTGGTCCACAGACACCAGCCGCTGATGAATCCGTGCTTTTCGCCGAAGGCCCTCCTGGTCCACGCGTAGATGCCCCCTTCCTCGGGGTACCGGGTGGTGAGGTCGACGACCGCCAGGGATGACGGCACGAAGAACAGGACGCAGGCGATCACCCAGAGCGGCAGGGCCGAATAGCCGTAGGCTCCGGCCGAGGTCAGCCACCACCGCAGGGCGACGACCCCGACGACGTTGAGCAGCACGAGGTCCCACAGGCGGAGAACACGGCGGAGAGGCTTCATGAGTGTGCGGGACTTTATCGCCGGCGCGCGATGCCTGTCAATCATGCCACGCGGCGCGTCCCGCTCGCCGACGGCCTCGCGGTCCATCGGATATACTTCCCGCCGGAATCACCGGCCGGAATGACAGGAATTCGGGACAGCATGAATCGAGGAAAGACCGCACCGCGACACTCGTTGCTGGCCTTCCTGCTGCCGCTGGCGTTCGTGCTGCCGGGCTGCGCCGGGGGCGAGGCGGACAGATCCGGGGAGGGCTCCATGCAGGGCGGACCACGTCCGGATATTCTCGAGACGGTCGGCGAATTCGCCATCGCGCCGCTTTATGCCGACGGCTTCGAGAAGCTGACTCCGCGGGAGCGCTCTCTGGCGTTCTATCTCTATCGCGCCGCCCTGGCGGGGAGGAACATCACCTACGACCAGATGGGGCGACAGAACCTCGAGGTGCGCAATCTACTGGAGGAGATTCTGATCCACCCCCGTGAAATCCCGGCGAAGATCCTCGACCCGCTCCATCGCTACCTGAAGCTTTTCTGGATCAACAACGGCAACCACAACGTTCGCACGAAGGAGAAGTTCCTCCCCGAATTCACCTACGAGGAGCTCTGGACGGCCGCCCTGCTCGCGGTGCGCCACGGAGCCTCGATCGACCTCGCTCTGAACGAGAGCCTGGGCGCCAAGCTGAAGCGGTTGCGGGCGATGATCTTCGACCCGGCGGCCGGGCCTCTGGTCACATGCAAGACCCCGCCTGCCGGCTCGGACATCCTGTCGTGCAGCAGCGTGAACTATTATGATGGGGTCGCCCTGACTGATCTCGAAGGGTTCTCCGAGAGCTATGGACTGAACTCCCGGCTGGTGAAACGCGACGGCCGGCTGGTCGAGGAAGTGTATCGCGCGGGACGCGACGACGTGCCGCCCGGTCGCTATGCTCTGGAGCTGACGACCATCAACGGGTTCCTCGCCAAGGCCCGCGCCTTCGCCGATGCAGGCCAGAGATCCGTCCTCGAGCATCTGGGCGATTACTTCGCCACCGGGAACCCCGAATCATTCCGCCGCTACAACATCGCCTGGGTGGCGCAGGATTTCGCAGTCGATACCATTAACGGGTTCATCGAAACCTACAAGGATCCCCGCAGCCGCAAGGGCGCCTGGGAGGGAATGGTCTACTTCATCGATCGCGATACAACCGATCGCCATAAGCGTCTCGCCGCCCATGCGCGGTACTTCGAGGAGCGCACGCCCTGGAGCGACGATTTCAAGCGCCAGGGATTCAATCTGCCGGTGGCCAACGCGGTCACGCTGCTGGTGGCCGTGGGAGACGCCGGCCCGATGCCTCCCATTGGCGTCAACCTGCCGAACGAGGAAGCGATCAGCGAACGGTACGGAAACAAGAGCATTTCGCTGATCAACCTCATCGATGCCGGGAACCGGGCGCTGCAGGCAAAGATGATCGAGGAATTCGTCCTGCCGGAGGACCGGCCGCTGCTGAAGCGTTACGGCGCGGAGATCGGTGCGGCCCACACCGCCATGCACGAAATCCTCGGCCACGCCGCCGGCAAGGTGCGCGAGTCCCTCGCCGGGCCCCCCCAGGACCATCTGCGCGAGCACTACGCGACCCTGGAGGAGGCGCGCGCGGAGCTGGTCGCCCTGTTCCACTTCTTCGATCCGAAGCTGGTCGAGATCGGCCTCCTCTCCTCGCGCGAGGCGGCCGAGGCGGCGTGGCGCGAATACGTGGCAGGTGATCTCTCCATGCTGCGCAAGGTCCGCAAGGGAGACCGGCTGGAGGATGATCACATGCGCGCGCGTCATCTTATCGTTTCATACCTGCGGGAGGTGGCGGGAGCGATCGAAACCGTGCGGCGCGATGGTCGGTCGTATTATCGTGTCCGGAATCTCGACACGATGCGCCGTGGCATCGCCGATTTACTGGCGGAGCTGCAGCGGATCAAGGCCGAAGGCGACTACCCCGCAGCGAGTGACCTCATGCAGCGTTTCGCGACCCGCATCGATCCGTCGCTGCGAGACGAGATTGTCGAGCGGGCCGATGCCGCCGGAGTTCCATCCTACCTGGCGTTCGTCATGCCCGATATCGTGCCGATCCGGAACTCCGACGGCGAGGTCGTCGACGCGCGCGTCGATTACGCCGGTGATTTCACGACCCAGATGCTCCGGTACTCGCGCAAGCGACCTCTCGAAGCCGACATATCCCGCTGACACGCCCCCAAGAGATTCAGTTGAAGACGCGCCCGCGTTGGCGCCTGGCGGGGACTGGGACTATATTTCCGATGGCCGAATTGTCCTTGTGGAGCCTGACGAAATGGTAATGCCCGGCCCTCGCCGCCGCCGCTCGCGGTGCTCGCTGATCATGATCGTGGCGCTGCTGTCCACGTTCTTCGGCGGGTGCGCGATGACGAAGCGATTCAAGATCGGCCGCATTCACCAGGAAGCGGCCGCACGGCAGACGCGGACCCCGATCATCTTCATCCACGGCTTCATGGGCGCCAAGCTCCGTCACCGGAATACCCACGAGATGGTGTGGGGACGGTTCATGAACGCCATCAAACGCGGCAGCACGGAGGAGCTCAGCCTGCCGATCACCAGCCTGGTGATGAGCGAGAACCGGGACGACCTGGAGCCATTCGACATTTACGACAAAGTCGCCGGAGTCGATTTCTACACATCCATTCTGGAGACGCTCACCCAGGCCGGCGGATATGCGATGGGAGACATCAACGACCCCCGCCCCGGCGATACCTGCTTCATCTTTTACTATGACTGGCGCCGGGACAACGTCGAAGCGGCTCTTGAGCTGGGACGGGCAATTCGTCAGATCAAGAGCCGTCTGGGAGACCCGGGCATGCGCTTCGACATCGTGGCGCACAGCATGGGCGGCCTGATTGCCGAGTACTACCTGAAATACGGAACCCGGGACGTGCTGGGAGACCCCGGCGCGCATCCGTCCTACGAAGGGGCTCGCAACATCAACCGGCTGGTCCTCATCGGCACGCCTCGGCGCGGGACGATGTCGGCCCTGCAGGCCCTGCATACCGGCATTTCGCGGACCCTCGATCCGGACGCACTGTTCACCATGCCCTCGATCTACCAGCTTCTGCCGAACGATGCGGCCTCGCACTTCGTCGATCCGCAGGGCAGGCCGATCGACGTCGACCTGTTCGATGCCGCATCCTGGGTGCGCTATGGCTGGTCGATCTTCAATCGAGGCAAAGGCGCGGACGAGGGCCGACGCACTGCCGCCGGCGCGGAGATCCTGAACGTCGAAACGAGATTCCTGCAGAGTGCCCTCGACCGGGCGCGCAACTTTCATCGTGCTCTCGGGCGGGACGGCGGCAGGATATCTCCTGTGCCGACGCATCTTTTCGGCTCGGATTGCCTGCCGACGCTCGATCGCGCAGTCCTCTATAAAACCGGGTCGGGATACGCGACCCTGTTCGACGGCGAGACCGGACC
>CBDUYA010000029.1:0-14915 GCA_965371335.1 uncultured bacterium
CGGCGCGCGCCGGATCAAATGGCGCACTGGAAAGGGTATAGGATGACCCGGAATTGGAGGGACACCGGTGAGACCGAAGATCGCCATCGCCATCCTGCTCGGCCTGCTGCTGCTCGTCATCATTCTGCAGAACACCGAGGTCGTCGCCGTGAAGCTGCTCTTCTGGGAGATGCAGATGTCGCGGGTTCTGCTGATTCTGCTGGCGGCCGTGGTCGGCTTCGCCGGCGGCTATGTGGTCGCCGCGATCCGGACCGGCGGCCGCAACGTCGCTGACTAGTCTTGGCCCAGCAGGTGCGCGGCGATCCGCCGGCGGTGCGGATGGTTGCGGTGCTCGTAGAGGTAGATCCCCTGCCACGTGCCGAGGGCGGGCGCCCCGCCGATGACCGGGATGGAGAGGGTGGTCGAGGTGAGGGCGGAACGCAGATGGGCCGGCATGTCGTCCGGCCCCTCCGCCGTGTGGCGCAAGAGCGGATCCCCTGCCGGCACCAGGCGGCGGAAGAAGCGCTCGAAGTCGCGCAGCACCTCGGGGTCGGCGTTCTCCTGGATGACGAGCGAAGCCGAGGTGTGGCGGACGTGCAGGGTCAGCAACCCCTCACGGATGCCGCTCTTCCCCACCCACGCAACCACCTCGCCAGTGAACGGCACGAGGCCGGGGCCCCGGGTGGCGATGACAAACTCAAGCGTCTGCTGTCGCATCACCCGGCATGGTACACCGCCCGGCGGTTGACAACCGCACTGCCCGGATCCACGATGCCTCCTGTCACCCCACAACGCAGCTACCAGGAGGCCGACCATGCGCAGCCCGTCGAGGTTCGTCGCCGTCCTTGCCACCGCATCCCTGATCGCCATCGCCGGAGTCTCCGCCGCGCGTGCCACTCCGCCCCCCGGCGACGTGCTGGGGGTGATGGATCTGTTCGAGCTGGAATCAACGCATGATCCGCAACTCTCCCCCGATGGGACGACGATCGTCTACGTGCGCCGCTTCGCCGACGTGATGACCGACCGGCGCTACGGGAACCTCTGGACGGTCGATTTCGACGGCGGCAACCACCGCCCGCTGACGACCGGGCACTTCAACGACGGCTCGCCCCGCTGGTCGCCCGACGGCACGCGGCTGATCTACATCTCCGATCGGGACGGCTCGTCGCAGATCCACCTGCGCTGGATCGACAGCGGGCAGACGGCGAAGCTGACCCGGCTGCCCGATCCGCCGCGCGGCATCAACTGGTCGCCCGACGGCAGGTGGATCGCCTTCACCGGCCGGGTGCCGGCCGAGGCGCGCTCCGTCGCCACCCTCCCCGCCCCTCCCGAGGGAGCGGAGTGGGCCGACCCGGTGGTGATCATCGACAAGCTGCACTACCGCGCCGATCACATCGGCTACCTGAAGCCGGGATTCTCGCACCTGTTCGTCATTCCGGCCGACGGCGGCACGGCGCGGCGCATCTCGTCCGGTCCTTACAATCACGACAAGATGTTCGAGGACGACCCGCCGGTCTGGACGCCGGACGGCAGGTACCTGCTGGTGTCAACCATCCGCAAGGACGACGCCGACGACCAGCCGCTCGACACCGAGATCTACGAGTTCGCGGTCGAAGACGGCGCCGTGCAGACGCTGACCGACCGCCGCGGCCCCGACGATCACCCGGCGGTATCGCCCGACGGAAGGATGATCGCCTACCTCGGCTTCGACGATGCCTACCAGGGGTACCAGATCACCCGGCTCTACGTGATGAGCCGCGATGGCAGCGGCGTGCAGGTGCTGACGAAGGATCTTGATCGCTCCGTCGCCGCACCCGCCTGGGCGCCCGACGGCAAGGGGATCTACGTCAAGTACACCGACCAGGGGAACACCAGGCTCGCCTTCGTCTCGCTCGACGGCGAGATGACGAAGCTGCAGGACAACCTGGGGAGCGGCGGCTCGGCCTACGACTCCGCCTCCGCCTTCACGGTCGGCGCGGACGGCCGCTACGCCTTCACATGGACGACGCCTTACGTGCCGGGTGACATCGCCGCCGGGACCTTCGCCGAGCCCGGCGCGGCGCGGATGCTGACCGCCGTCAACGACGACCTCCTCGGCCACAAGACGCTCGGCGCGGTGGAGGAGATCCATTACCGCTCCGCGCACGACGACCGGGAGATCCACGGCTGGATCATCAAGCCGCCCCACTTCGATGCGAAGAAGAAGTACCCCCTGCTGCTGGAGATCCACGGCGGGCCGTTCGCCGACTACGGCGACCGCTTCGATGCCGAGAAGCAGCTGCAGGCGGCGCACGGCTACGTCGTCCTCTACACCAACCCGCGCGGCAGCACCAGCTACGGCGAGGAGTTCGGCAACCTGATCCACCACGCCTACCCGGGCGACGATTTCTACGATCTCGATTCGGGGGTCGACGCCGTCATCAAGCGCGGCTACATCGACACCGATCAGCTGTACGTCACCGGCGGCAGCGGCGGCGGCGTGCTCACCTGCTGGATGATCGGCCGCACCGACCGCTTCCGCGCCGCCGCTTCGGCCTTCCCGGTGATCAACTGGTACAGCTTCGTCCTGACGGCCGACCTGCCGAGCTTCTTCACCAAATACTGGTTCCCCGGCATGCCATGGGACCACACCGAGCACTACATGGACCGCTCTCTTCTGTCGGTGGTGGGGAACGTCACGACGCCGACCCTGGTGATCACCGGCGAGGACGATCACCGCACGCCGATGTCGGAGTCGGAGCAGTACTACACTGCCCTGAAGCTGCAGAAGGTCGACACCGTCCTGGTACGAGTGCCGGGCGAGCCGCATGGAGTACGCGTGCGGCCGAGCCACCACGTGGCGAAGATCCTCAATGTGCTGGGTTGGTTCGAGGAGCACAGCGGAAAACAGGAAGTGCGCTAGAATCCACTCCCAATATCACGATGGCGAGGGAACCGAATCATGGCCAGAGAAAGCAGCTACCCGAAACTGCAGAAGATGTTCCTCGATCGGTGGTCTCCCCGGTCGTTCCTGCCCGATCCGCTCTCCGGTGAGGATGTCGCCACCCTGTTCGAGGCGGCGCGCTGGAGCCCTTCATGCTTCAACGACCAGCCGTGGCTCTTCCTCTATGCCCGCAGCGAAGAGCAGCGCAAGGAATTCGCCGGCGCCCTGGTCGAGGGGAACCGGGGGTGGGCCGGGGTGGCGCCGCTGCTGGTGTTCGCTTTCGCCCGCAAGGCGTTCGCCCGCAACGGCAAGCCGAACTCCTGGGCCGAATTCGACACCGGCGCCGCCTGGATGGCGCTCTGTCTGCAGGCGCATTCGATGGGGCTCTGGTGCCACGGCATGGGCGGCTTCGACGCCGGGAAGGCCCACGAGATAACCGGCGTTCCGCAGGAGACCTACCGCGCGATCTGCGGCATCGCCATCGGACGCAAGGGCGACCTGTCGGCGCTGCCGGAAGAGCTGCGCGAGCGCGAGGGGCCGAGCGAGCGGCGGGCGCTGGAGGAGATCGCCATGGAGGGACGGTTCCGCTGACGTCGATCCCGCTCAGAGTGCGTTGGTGCTGATCAGAAGCTCGTGCAGGTAGATCCTGCGCTTGGGACCATCGGCCGGCTTGAACCGTAACCCGACGAAGAAGTCGAGATCGGAGTAGGCGTAGTCGAGATACTCCTCGAGCTTCTCGACGTTGCGCACGGTGCGCCAGCGGGCGTTTCCTTTATCGGCGCGCTCGAGATCCTTCTTGATGAGCACCGATTGCAGCACGTCCCCCGGCACGATACCGTGGAAATCGGCAAGCGTCTTCGGCAGGACCTGTTTCACGGTCAGCTTCTTCTTCCGTATTGTGACCTCCAGCCCGCCGTAGGCGCGCAATGCGCCGAGAGCCGACAGCCGTGGTCTCTCGGGGCGGGTGGCAAGCGCCAGGGTGAGGACGCTCTGCCGGCCGGCGCGCACGATGTCGACCTCCCAGGAGGTTCCCGCCCGCGCCGCCAGCAACCGTTCGTGGATCGCGGTCAGGCTGGCGTCCTCGACACCGTCGACCCGCAGCAATCCGTCGCCGCGCCTCATGCCGGCCCGCTCGGCCGGCCCGCCGGGGACCACCTCCTCGATGATCACCCCGACCGAAGACGGCAGGTCGTACATCTTGCGTCGCTCGGCGTCGGCGGGCATCGCCACGATCCCCAGCCAGGGGCGCGGCGGCTGTCCGGCGCGGATCCAGTCGAGGGAGCGTTCGATCCAGGCGACCGGAACGGAGAGGCCGATGCCGGCGGGACCGAAGATCAGGAGACGGCCGAGCGGCATCGCCGTGCTCATCCCGACCAGCCGCCCCTCCTCGTCGATCACCGGGCCGCCGGCGAAACCGGACGGCAGGGTCGCGTCCGACTGCTGGTAATCCTCGATCGGGTGAATGCCGAAACCGGTCCGGCGCAGACCGCTGAGGACGCCGCTGGTCGACAGGAGCCCGCCGGCCGTTCCCGATTCGGACGGGTATCCGAACGCCCTGATCCGCTCGCCGAGCCCGGGCGGCGCCCCCGAACGCATCGTCAGCGGCGGGATGCCTTCCGTCTCCGCCCGCAGGAGCGCGATGCCGATCCGATGATCGACCCCGATGACGCGGGCCGGATACTTTCGCTGCGCCGCGTCGTAGATGAACACCTCCCGCACTCCCGTCAGCAGGCCGCTATCGGTCACGAACTCCCCCTCGGCCACGGCGAAGCCGCTGCCGATCATCGAATCGACCCGCACGGTGCTGCCGAATGCGATCGCCCCGTAGGCCGACGTCATCTCCTTGTCGTGCGCCGCCACCACGCGAACGACCGATGCCCCGGGATCGACGGCCGGCGTCGCCGCAACGGGCGAGGGAAGGGCGGACTCGAGCTTGTGTCCGCAGTGCGTGCAGAAGACGGCGCCCGGTTCGACCGGTTCCCGGCAGACCGGGCAGAGGTGCTCGTCGCCGGCGACCAGCGCCGACGCCGGCAGCAGGAAGACGAGCAGCAGCGCCGATACGGCGACCAGCGCTCTCACCGGCCGGTCACCGCTCTTGTTCATGAGCATGTTCCCTCTCTCAGTAGATCGGCGGCGCCAGAACTTCGGGGAAGAGATTCATGTGGACCCTCTGTTCAATCTCCCCCTCGGCGGTGCGGACTTCCATCTCGAAAATGTAGGTCGCGCGGGCGGTGATGCCCGGCCCTTGCACTTCACCGCTGAACATGTCGTGGTTTTCCCTGCGGACGATGCGGTTGAACGATTCGAGGTCGCGGACTGAATCACGGTCGATCTTGCGGATGATGTCCCCCTCCCTGTACCCTTCCTTCTCGCCGCGGCCGCCGCGCACCAACTGCGCTATGTGCAGGCCGTGCTGGTTCGACTTGCCGGTCTTGACCTCAATCAGGTTGGCCTCCAGCGCTTCCTGGATTTCGTCCGCCGGATCGATCAGCACCCGCGCGGGACGCCTCCCGGGCCGGATCATCAGATCGATCTGCGAGGCGCCGCGCATCACCGACAGGCGCACCGGGGATCCGCCCGGCGTCCGGGCAAGAAGGAGGGCGCCGGCGGCGACCACATCGGCCACTTCCTCGCCGTCGATCGCCGTCAGGATGTCGCCGCGCTTCATCCCGGCCGCGCGGGCGGGAGAGCCGTCGATCAGGTACGCCACCACCGGCCGGCTGGTGCCGGGCGGCAGGTCAAAGCGGACGCGGCGTCTCTCGTCCGGTATCACCAGCCCCATTCCGTAGAAGGGACGTTCGACCGGCTCACCTTTCGCCAGGCCCTCGATGATCGGCACGACGTCGCGCAGCGGCTGCGCATAGGTGATGCCGTCGTCCGGGCTGCCAAGCACGATGCCGGCGGTCATGCCGAGCGAATCGATCAGCAGCCCCCCGAGGCAACCATCCGGAAGGGTGTGGTCGGTCCGCAAGAGGTTCTCGAACGAAACAAGCTGCGTGCCGAAGTAGCCCCGGTTGATCAGCCGGCCGCTGTGAATCGAGGCGGGCAGGTAGTGGACGATGTCTGCGTCGGCGCTGACCGGATAGCAGACGATCCAGGAGCGCTCGTCCTTCTCATGCTCCTTCTCCGCTGCCGGGAGCGGCCGGAGATTGAGAAGATCGGCCTTCACCACACCGATCCCCGAGGGGAGGTCGTAGCCGAGGATCACGGCGTCAACGAAGTGATTCTTGTAGTTGCGCAGTTGCACGCTCCGGCCGCGATGCAGGAGGCGCGCGCTCGTCACGTACAGGCCGTCTTCCCCGTACGGCAGGGCCGATCCGAAGTGCTTCCGTTGCCCTCTCCCTCCGCTGGACGTGATGTAACGGCGCAGCTGAGCCAGTTGCCTGGGAGAAAGAACATCCTCGAATTCCGGCTTGTCCTTGACCACGACGACGCCCACCACCGACTGTTGGATATGCTCAAGCCGTCTGCCGGCTGCGTCCCCGGCGAGCGCCTGATGGTCCCATCCGCAGGCTGGACAGAAACGCCAGCCGGAATTGGCGACGTAGCCGCAGCGCTGGCAACGGGCGATGGCCGGCTTGACGGGGAGCGGCCTCGATCGGCGCGGCGACGGTCGGTTCGCGGGGGGTGGTTCAGGCGCATCGGGTGGAGCGATCGGATCGGGCGGGGCGATCGGAGGCGGCTTCTCTTCCTGTGCGACGGGCGCCGCGTCCACCGCGATCGCCGGCAGCAGGAAGCCGGCGAACGCCAGCAACGCAATCCGCCCGATCGTAAGATTAGAAAACGACAGGACATTCTTCATTGAGTGCCACCGTCACTCCAACCGGCCGCCCCATATCGAGAACGAACGTAACGGCCATCTGTCTCCCGAGGTAGGCACGCTCCAGGGCCGCGCGCAGATCGTCGAGAGTGCGAACCTCGTTGCCGGGGGGGATCCATTTTGTTCGCCTCTTCGTCCGATTCTTCCCGGACCGGCCATCCGTCTCGTCCCGCTTCCAGTCCTGCGCCGGATGGACCTTATCGATGAGCACGCCGTCGCGCAGCCCGTAGTGCGGTCCGATGCTGAATCGATCCAGGGCGTTGAATCGGATGCCGCCACCTTCCGGCGGGGCTTCGAACCGTCCGCCGAGCAATAATTCGAAATGGAGAATCGGATCGATGCGCGCGTGTTGTGGACGCAGCGTCGTGTTGACCAGCACGTCGCGCACCTCCCCGCCCCGGTCCCGGGAAATCCGGATCTGCGTGCCGGGACCGGCGAGCGACACCGCTTCCTGCATCAGGTAGGTCACAGGCGCATACTTGCTGTCGATGCCGAAGATCACGTCCCCACGCTTGAATCCGGCCGTCCCCGCCGGTGAGCCCTTCAGCACCGACTCGACAACCAGACCGCGGGTCCGCTTCAACGAGAACTCCCTGATCGACTGCGGACCGATCGGCGCGACGTGCAGGCCGACGAAACCGCGCCGGTACGCCCCTTCCTTTCGCAGTTGCTCGATCACCAGCCGGGCCATGCTCGACGGGATCGAGTATCCCTGTCCCTTCTCCTCGTTGTACCCGACGGCACTGACTCCGACGACTTTCCCCAGGACGTTCAGCAGCGGCCCGCCGCTGCTACCGTGCGTGATGTAGGCGTCGGAATGGACATAGCTCTCGACCTGGTTGAACCCCATCCGCATGCTCCCGATGCTGGAGATCGTCCCGCGGGTGACCGAAATGCCGATATCGAGGGGATTGCCGACCGCCCAGGTTTCCTCCCCCAGGTGGAGCCGCCTCTCGTCCGCCATGATGAGCGGCGGGATCGAATGAGTGTCGATCTTCAGGAGCGCCAGGTCGCTCGCCACGTCGATGCCGATGAGGCGGGCCCCATACGTCTTGCCGTCAATGGTCTCGACCGTGAGCTTGGCCTTTGCCCCGTATGGCGCCGCCACGTGGGCATTGGTGACCACCTCACCCTGGTCGCTGATCACGAATCCCGAGCCGGCCACCCCGTCGCCGATCTCCATCGATTCGACATGACCGTGCGATCGTCCCGGCCGCCGGTCCATTGCGGCGACCGGTATGTCCACCTTCTCCTCCATCCGGGCATGGATCCGGACCACCGATCGGGATGCACGGTCGATCGTCCGCTGGATTGTTCCGGAGGAGTAAGTCTCGGCGGCCCGCACGAATCCCGGCACCGCGTGGTGGAGATCGATCTCCGGCAAGGGGGAGCCATCCTGCCGGCAGAAGCGGCTGCCGGCCTTGTTCCGGGCGCCGCACACGGTGCAGTAAACATGGGCGGGATCGATGACCGGCGTCCCCTCGCCGGGAGGTTCGGAGGCCCTGACCGCCGTCGCCCGCCCGGTCACCGCGGGCATCATGAAGACCATCGGCAGGAGGATCAGCGCGCGGAGAACCGCCTGACCAACGGAGCTTGCGCCATTGACCGGGTTTGCGGGCCTCGTTGCCATAGCAGCTTCCTGAAGTCGGAGAACTTGGCGCCATCCTATCGCACAATTCCCCGCAGCGACAACTCTGGAAACGGGCAATGCGTCGACGGCCGCCGGGCGGCCCGGACAGGTCTCGCTATTCGAGGAAGCCGTGGCTCCGCATCCAGTCGTCGCTGTAGATGGTGCTGAGGTAGCGTGAGCCGGAGTCGGGGAAGAGGGTAACGATGCGTGCCGGGCGGTCGAGACCGAGGGCCAGCCGGCGGACGCCCCACAGGGCGGCGCCGCTGGAGCCACCGGCGAGGATCGCCTCTTTGCGGGCGAGGTCACGGGCAGAGAGGAAGGCGTCTTTGTCGGTCACCTGGTACATGTCGTCGATCAGCTCGAACTGCGGGCAGCCGATGACCTCCTCGTCGCCAAGCCCTTCCACCAGGTAGGTGCCGATCTCCCCCGGCTTCCCCTTCTTGAAGTGGTCGAAGAAGACCGAGCCGACCGGGTCGATGGCGATCACCTTGATGCGGGGGTCCTGCTCCTTCAGATAACGGGCGACGCCGCAGATCGTCCCCCCCGTTCCCATGCCGGCGACGAAGTAGTCGATCCTCCCCTCCATCTGCCGCCAGATCTCCGGGCCGGTGGTGTGGTAGTGGGCCTCGCTGTTGTCGCGGTTGTTGTGCTGGTCGGGGAAGAATGCCCGCGGCGTGTCGGCCGCCAGCCGCCTCGCCTTCTGGCTGTAGCTCTCCGGATCGCCGGGAGGGAGGGTGCCGTCGACCAGCACCAGATCGACCCCCATGGCGCGCAGGCAGTCGAGCTTCTCGCGGCTGGTCTGGCGGCGCACCACCATGCGGCAGCCGAGGTCCTCCAGCACCGCCATCATCGCCAGCCCCATCGCCGTGTTGCCGGAGGAGTTCTCGATGATAACGTCACCCGGCCTGAGCCGCTTCTCGCGCAGCGCCTTCTCGACCATGTAGCGGGCGATGCGGTCCTTGACGCTCCCCATCGGGTTCATGAACTCGATCTTGCCGAAGACCTCGCCCCCGAACCCCTGCATCGCCCGGTGCAGGCGCACCAAGGGGGTCCAGCCGACCGCCCCGCTGATCCGATCGTAGACGCGCAAGTCGTTCATACGGCGCATTGTACAGCTCCCGGCCGCAGAATGGGACGGGCTGGCCAGGCAGGCACCGGGAAGAAACCGCCACCCGTCCGCGTTATGATGAAGGTTCGTCTGGGAGGAGGGACGGCCGGTGGACACCTACTATTGCCCGCACGACCTGGAGCGGTTCAGCGAGATGGGCGAGAATCGCCCCGACCTGTGGAAAAAGTTCATGGAATACTACAACGCCGTGTTCGCCGACGGGGCGCTGACCGAGCGCGAGAAAAGCCTCATCGCCCTGGCGGTTGCGCACGCCGTGCAGTGCCCCTACTGCATCGACTCCTACACGCAGTCGAGCCTGCAGAAGGGGGCCGATCTCGATCAGATGACCGAGGCGGTGCACGTCGCTAACGCCATCCGCGGCGGCGCGTCGCTGATGCACGGCGTACAGATGCGATCGGTGGCTAAGAAGATAGGTATGTGACATGCCAACGCTGAAACAGCTCGATCATCTCCTGGTGTCGCCCGAGCGGCAGATGGAGCGGCTCGACCGCACCGGCGTGCCCGCCTTCGAGCAGGTCCTGTCGGATCACGATATCGGCCGGCTCGAAGCGACGGAGCGGATCGAGGTCCTGCAGGTCAACGTCGGCAAGCTGTGCAACCAGACCTGCGCCCACTGCCACGTCGACGCCGGCCCCGACCGGCGCGAGATCATGTCGCGGGAGACGGCCGAACAGGTGATCGAGCTGCTGCGGCGCCACCCGATCCCGACCCTCGACATCACCGGCGGAGCGCCCGAGCTCAACCCGAATTTCCGCTGGATGGTGGGTGAGGCGCGCCGGCTCGACCGGCATGTCATCGACCGCTGCAACCTGACCATTCTGGAACTGCCGGCCCACGCCGATCTCGCCGGGTTCCTCGCCGCCAACCGGGTCGAGGTGATCGCGTCCCTGCCATCGTTCCGCAAAAGCGGCACCGATGCGCAGCGCGGAGCGGGGGTGTTCGACAAGAGCATCGCGGCGCTGCGCCGCCTCAACGCGCTCGGCTACGGCGGCGGCGATCTGAAGCTCGGCCTGGTGCACAACCCGGTCGGCGCCTTCCTGCCGGGCAACCAGGCGTCGCTCGAGCGGGACTACAAGCGCGAACTGCGGGAACGCCACGGGATCGTGTTCGGCAATCTCTACACCATCACCAACATGCCGATCAGCCGCTTCCTCGAATTCCTCGAGCGGCGCGGCATGTTGCAGCAGTACATGGATCTGCTGGTGAAGTCGTTCAATCCGGCGGCAGCCGCCGCGGTGATGTGCCGCACCTACATCAGCGTCGGCTGGGAGGGCCGCATCTACGACTGCGACTTCAACCAGATGCTCGCTATGCCGGTCGACCATGGCGCCCCGTCGACCCTCGCCGGCCTGCTCGAATCGGGACGGCTCGGACGCCGCATCCGCACCGGGCGGCACTGCTTCGGCTGCACCGCCGGCGCCGGCTCCTCCTGCGCCGGGGCGGTCGCCGACTAGCCGGCCCCGGCCGGCATCGACAACGGGAGAGACCTGTGAGCCAACCGAAGAGCGGTGTCGTCAGGCGCGCCGATGCGGTCGAGCGCCAGGCTGTCGGGGTGGCCAACGCCACCGAATACCAGGTGCTTCTCAGTCAGGGCGACGGCATGCCTCACTTCGCCATGCGGCGGTTCATCATGGGCGAGGGTGGAGGAATGCCGCGGCACACCAACATGGTCGAACACGGACAGTACGTCCTGAAAGGGCGGGCCCGCGTCACGATCGGCGACGACACCCACGAGGTCGGGCCCGGCTCCGTTCTCTACATCCCCGCCTGTCACAGGGCGTCTCCGCTCAACGGCAGGCGCCGCTCGTTCCGATACCAGCGCGCGAGGTTGCCGTATGTCGATAGCGCCGAAGTCGGTGGCGGCTTCGACAGCAAACGCTTCGGATAATAGATGTCGAGCGGGTGCAACTGCATAGTATAACTATACCGAATTGCTTTCATCTGTCAATCAAAAACTGCAAGAGATTCAGGGTAAACCTGTACCATGCCCGGGCGGGCCTGGGACCGGCAGGAATGCTTGCACCATCTATACCGCCGTGGGAAGGAAAAGAACGCCGCGACGTCCTTCCCTACTCTTCTTCCGGCACCCGCTTGACCTCGTCGGGAACGCGCACCAGGTCGTGCTCCTGCAGGTTGAAGGTCCACTTCAGCGGGACGCTCGTCGGCTGGTAGCATCTCTTCGCGTCGCACGCCTGGTAGGTGAACTCCCCCTCGAGGGTCATGCTTTCCTTCCCCTTCAGCACCTCGGCGAACTCGCGCCTGCCCTCGACCCGCAGATCACGGACGATGCGGAGCGGTTGGTCGTAGACCGGCACCGTCTCCTTGATGGCGGGAAGATGCATCATCTCGGCGGGAGGATAGGCGGCCTCCTTCAGATCGGCGCCCGGGGTCTCCGCCACCCGCCAGTCGATTGCCTCATACGAGTGATCGCCGGCGGCGTAAAGGTGCATGCCCGGCTTGGGGCGCACATCCAGAATGAGGAGGGCCCGCTGGCCGGGACGCAGCGTCGCGTTGCTGGCCGACCATGTCAGCGTCAGGTGGCCGGTCTCGGCCTCGCCCTTCAGATCGTCACCCCCGGCGTTGAATTGCCGCACCAGGATGTTGGCCGCCGTGGTGCGATCGTTGTTTTTCTCGTTGAAGAACTTCGCCGTCACCACCCCTTCGGCATCGACCAGGTAGTAGCCGGCGTAGGTGAAGCCGTAGCGCGGGTCGTCCTTGGGGACGTCGGTGTTGATGATGCCGAACTCGCCGATGATGCGGCTCTCGGGATCGGAGAGAAGAGGGAACCCAAGATCGACCCGGTCGGAGAAGGTCTTCAACAGCTCGACCGTGTCGTAGCTGATCGCCGCCACCTTGATGCCCTGTTTCGCGTACTCGTCACGCTTGCCGTCCAGCTCGACCAGCTGGCCCTTGCAGTGGTGTCACCAGTCGGCGGTGCGGTGGAAGAGGAGCAGCAGCCCCTCGGGGCCGCGCAGATCCTCGAAGCTGCGCATCCTGCCGTGCTGGTCGAGGGTCAGGATGTCGGGGATCCTGGTGCCGACCTCCGGGCCGGTGGCGATCTCCGCCCGCGCCGCCGGAGTGAAGAAGAAAGCGAGCATCGTCACAACCACCACGATCAGCACGACGGTCGACGGTCTGAGTGCGGATACCCCTGTGCTGCATCTGTCAATCATTGTCTGGAGCCCCCTCGTCTGGAGTACGGCCGGGGGGGGATTCTATCAGGCGTCGGGCCGCACGCCCACCAGGTCGGCATGCCGCGCGGTGCGGCCGCCACCGTCCCAGGCAAGAGACGGGAACTAACGCCCGGCGGCGGCGAGGGTACTCTGCAGATGATCCGCCATCTGCCTGCGGGGCGTGCGGGTGTCGAGCTCGTCGTAGAACTCGCAGCGGTCGATGATCTCGCCGATGGCTGCGCAGCCGAGGATCCCGGCGTGCAGTTGATGCGGATCGTAGAGCCACAGCACCGCCGGGGCGAGCAGGCCGACGCCGATCCGCAGTATGCTGACCGACGACCGCGCCTCCTCCTCCCTGTTGGCGTTCTGAATCTTGCGCCACAGGTAGAGCACTAGCTTCGCGGCGCAGAGCAGAGCGGCGGGCAGCGGGCTGATGATCACAAGCACCGCCAGAAACGGGCCGGTCAGGATGACGTCGGCGCTGTGCAGGCGCCCGATCGCCCGCCGTCCGGTGACGTCGTAGACCCGATCGATGGCAAAGAGGGCGGCGAGCCCGAGCAGAGCGCTCGCCACTCCGGCCGCAGCGCTCTCCGGCGCGAAGCGCAGCCAGGCGGCCGCCACGGCGACGAAGGCCGAGTAGAGAACGATCTCGCGGCTCAGCCAGGAGCGCCGCACGTTGAGGACGGCGCGCCATGCCCTCTCCTTGCGGCCGAGGTGCATGGTCCCGAGCCCCATGGCGAGGATCGCCGTCGCCAGAAAAATCCCGGGAGGCAGCGTGACGGCGCCGGCGAACGCCCCGATCACCAGCGCCACCAGCAGCGCGGCGATCAGGGTGAACAGCACGAGCGGCCATTCCCCCCGCAGGGTGATGACGGACTCCGCGGGCATCATTGCGGGTGAGGCCCCGTGCGCACCATCGAGCGACGGCCGGGTCCGGTCTTCCTTCAGCGGGGTGAAACGGATCGCCGGACCGATCCCCAGCTCGGGGCACCCCGTCACCTCGGCCACCCGGCCAACGTCGCCCGGCGCACTGTCGCCGTCAAGCGCGCCGTAGCCGAGGGCGCCGGTCGGACAGTGTGATACGCAGGCGGGGTCGGAGCCATCCTGAAACCGGTGGTTGCATAGCGTGCACTTGCGCATCACGCCGGCGGCGGGGTCGTAGCGGGGCGCGTCGTAGGGACAGGCCCAGACGCAGTAGCCGCAGCCGACGCAGGCGTCCTCTTCGATCAGCACGGCTCCGGTCGCTGTGTCGCGCCGGATGGCGAGCGCCGGGCAACTGGTCATACACGGCGCCTCGGCGCAGTGGTTGCAGGCGAGCGACAGGTGCCAGGAGGGCGACGCGGGGTGACGCGACTCGTTATACGTATCGATGCGTCGCCAACTGCTGCCGAAGGCGAGGCCGTTCTCGATCGTGCAGGCGATGGCGCACGCCTGGCAGCCGGTGCAGCGGTTGAGGTCGAACAGGAAGCCATTCCGCATCACGGCGCCTTGTCGACCTCGACCAGGTTGTCATGGAACGCCGCGCCATGCCCCATGTCGGTCTCGCGCCCGAGCGAACAGAGATTGACGCTGGCGCCGTCGGTCGACCACCAGCCGTTGGTCACCGACACGCACCCCGGCTTGATGCCGTGTTCGAGGCGCGCTTCGACCTCGAGACGCCCGCGATCGTTACGCACCCAGACGCGGTCGCCGTTGCCGATGCCGCGCGCCGCGGCGTCATCCGGATGGATCGCCAGAAGCGGCCGCTCGCTCATCGCCCGAATCATCTTGAGATTGTTGAACTGGGAGTGGATCCTGTTCTTGGTGTTGGGCGTCATGAAATAAAGAGGGTAGCGGCGCGATTCCGGCGACGGACGGCGCACCGACTCCTCCGGCTCGTCATATGAGGGCAGCCGCTCGACGCCCCAGCGCCTGACCGCCTCCTCGGAAACCAGCTCGATCTTCCCGGAAGGCGTCGCGAACGACAGATCGGAGAAGGCGACCTCCTGGGTCCCCGGCGCGATCACCGGGCCCTCGCGCAGGCGATCGAGGCTCAGGCCGGGGAACGGCTGCAGCTTCTTCTCCAGCCAGGCGTCGATCTCCTGATCGGACGGGCCGGGGATATGCGCCGCGACTTCTTCATCGGAGATCCCGAGGCGGCCGGCGAGCAGCCGGTAGATCTCGGTCTCCGGCCTGACCTCTCCCGGCGGCTCCAGAACCTTCTGCTTCAGTTGGATGTAGGGGTGCCAGTAGGCGCCGATGACGTCCGACTGCTCGAACAT
>CBDUYA010000030.1:0-14454 GCA_965371335.1 uncultured bacterium
GGATCTCCCCCACCGCCTGGCCCGCGGGCCGCTCTCTTTCGAAGAAGCGACCGAGGTGGCCCGCCAGATCGCCGCGGCGCTGGAGGCGGCGCACGACAGCGGCGTTATCCATCGCGATCTGAAGCCGGCCAACGTCCAGCTCACCCCGTCCGGAGAGGTGAAGCTGCTCGATTTCGGCCTGGCGAAGGCGTTCGACCCGGTCACCTCGGGGGCGCCGGGGACCGATCCTTCACTCTCTCCCACCCTCACCACGGCCGGGACGGCGGTCGGGGTGATCCTGGGGACGGCGGCCTACATGAGCCCGGAACAGGCGCGCGGCCAGGTGGTCGACAAGCGGGCCGACATCTGGGGATTCGGCTGCGTGCTGTTCGAGATGCTGGCCGGGAAGCCGGTGTTCGCGGGCGCGACCATCTCCGACACGCTGGCCGCGGTGCTGCGCGCCGAACCGGAGTGGGACCGGCTTCCTGCCGGGATGCCGACGGCGCTCGCCGGTCTGCTGCGCCGCTGCCTGGAGAAGAAGGTCAAGCAGCGGTTGCGCGACATCGGTGAGGCCCGCATCGTGCTCGAAGGAGGGGCCGCCGCGGACAGCGTGATGATGGCGACGGGCGGCGGATCGACCGCGCCCTCCCCGGCCGTTGCGGCCGACCGCGGCGCGGCCGGCAAGGTCTCCGGGTGGCGCAGGCCGTTCACCTGGATCGTGTTCGCCTTCATCGGACTGATCGCGTTCGCCATCTGGCAATCGGAGCGGTCGCGCGACGACGCGCCGCCGCTCACCAGCTTTGCCGTGACGCTGCCGCTCGATCTGAGCCTCGACTTCGACGGCACTCCCAACGTGGCAATCTCGCCCGACGGCAGGAGTCTCGTGTTCGCCGCCCGGGAGAAGGGCGCACTGAAACTCTACATGCGGACGATGGAACATCTGGAGGCGACACCGATCGCCGGGACCGAGGGGGGCGGCTCCCCGTTCTTCTCCCCCGACGGGCAATGGATCGGGTTCTTCGCCGGGGGTGAGCTCAAGAAAGTCTCGATCAGCGGCAGCCCGCCGATGGGCCTCGCCCCCGCCGGTCTGCACCGCGGCGGCAGTTGGACTCCGGACGGCACCATCGTCTTTTCACCCCGGTGGAATACCGGGCTGCTGAAAGTGTCGGCGAACGGCGGAACTCCCCCCGTGGAGCTCACCACCCCCGACCAGGAGGCGGGGGAACGAACGCATCGCTGGCCCGACGTTCTGCCGGACGGCAGGACCGTTCTGTTCGTCATTGGAACGCTCGACAGTCCGGGAGACTACGAGAACGCGCCGATCGCTATTGCCGATATCGAGACCGGCGAGCGCCGTCTGCTCAGCATCCGTGGCAGCATCGCCCGTTACGTTCCGTCGGGACACATCATCTACTCACGCGGTGGCGTGCTCCTAGCGGTGCCGTTCGACGCCGAGCGCCTGAAGATCACCGGCTCGCCGGCGACGGTGCAGGACAAAGTGGCCGGCACCGCCAGCAGCGGTGCGGTTTTCTTCGACGTTGCCGATGACGGCACGCTGATCTACGTCCACAGGACGCCGCGCGCCGCCATGAGCGAGATCGCCTGGCTTGATCGACAGGGGAATCTGGAGCCGCTGCCGATCCCGCCGGGTGAATACGAGTATGTCGACCTCTCCCCCGACGACCGGTACCTGGCACTGAGCATCGGGCCGGGCCGCGGCCGGGGGGACGATGTCTGGATCTACGACATCGCGCGCGACACGACGACCCGGCTTACCTTTACCGGGTCGAGCTTCGCGGCGCGCTGGACGCCCGACGGCCGACGTGTGGCGTACACATCCGCCACGGGGACTGTCGAGGGGATCGCCTGGAAGCCGGCCGATGGAAGCGCCCCGGCGGAGCGGATCGTCTCCGGTCCGGCGCCGATGGTCCCCGACTCCTTTTCGCCGGACGGTCGTCTGCTCCTGATCAGCGAGATCGCCGGCACCGGCAACGGCGATGTTCAGTTGCTCGATCTCGACAAACGGGATGCCGGACCTCGGCCGCTCCTGGCCACCGATTTCGTCGAGCTGGCGAGCGCCATCTCTCCCGACGGCCGGTGGTTCGCCTACTCCTCGAACGAATCAGGCAGCCATGAGATCTACGTCCAGCCGTTTCCCGATCTCGGGGGCAAATGGCAGGTAACGACCGGCGGCGGCCGGGCTCCCCTCTGGGGCCCGCTCGGCAACGAGATCTTCTATCGCAACGAGGGAAAATTGATGGTCGCACCGGTCCGGCTGGAACCGACCTTTTCCCCCGGAAAGCCGCGGGTGCTGTTCGAAGTGGGGGCCCCCCTATCTCCTCTGGCGCCGCTGCCGGACTACGACGTCACCAGCGACGGGAAACGCATCCTCGTCATCACGGGGGTCAGCGGACCGACGGAGACGGACCGGGTGAACGTCGTTCTCAACTGGATCGAGGAGGTCCGGCGGCTGGCTCCCACGGGTGGCGACTGAGAATTGCGCCCCGCGAGGTGGGAAACCGGGCCGGGGCTGGCCCCGGCGGCCGGAGTCGATCTAGAATCCCCCGGACATCGCCAGCAACGTTCTACTTCTTGACTTCGAGGGGGAAAAGGAGGCGTCCCCACAATGAGGTTCTCATTCTCTCTGGTGACCACACTCATGCTCATCCTGACCATCGGCTGTGCCGACACCGGGTCCCGATCCGGCTCGAGATCCAATCCGCTGCTCTCCGAGTGGAACACACCGTTTGGCGTGCCGCCGTTCGACGAGATTCAGGACGACGATTACCTGCCCGCCTTCCGGGCCGCCATGGCGGAACATCAGGGAGAGATCGACGCCATCCTCTCGCCCGAGCCGGCGACCTTCGCCAATACCATCGAGGCGCTGGAACGGAGCGGCAAGTCGCTCACCCGGGTGTCCTCCGTCTTCTTCGCGCTCGATTCGGCCTACTCCAACGACACGATCCGCGAGGTGGCGGGTATCGTCGCGCCGGAGCTGGCAGCCCACCGCGATAACATCACCCTCAACAGCGACCTCTACGCTCGCGTCAAGGCGGTCTACGACCGGCGGGAAGAACTCGACCTCGACTCCGAGCAGGCCTGGCTGCTGAAAGAGACGAACAAGAGATTCGTGCGCAGCGGCGTCGGTCTGGACGAGGGGCCGAAGGTGCGGCTGCGCGAGATCAACGGCGAGCTGGCCGAGCTGTCGCAGAAGTTCGGCGATAACCTCCTGAAGGAAACCAACGATTTCGAGCTGCACGTCACCAACCGGAAGGATCTCGGCGACTTGCCGGAGAGCCTGGTATCGGCGGCCGCCGACGAGGCGAAGCGGCGCGGTCGCGACTCGGGATGGTCGTTTACGCTGCAGCGTCCGAGCCTCAATCCCTTCCTGCAGTACTCGCCGAACCGGGAGATGCGCAAGCGCCTGTTCATCGGCTACGCGAAGCGGGGCGAGAACGGCAACGATGCGGACAACAGAGAGATCCTGGCGCGCATGGCGGCGCTGCGGGCCGAGCGGGCGAAGCTGCTCGGCTACGAGACCCACGCCCACTACGTGCTGGCCGACGCCATGGCGGAGACACCGGATCGGGCGATCGCGCTGCTCGATCGCATCTGGAAGCCGGCCTTGCGCGTCTCCAGGAAGGAGCGTGACGATCTGCAGTCGATGATGCGCCAGGACGGCAGCGACGGCGATCTGGAAGGGTGGGACTGGCGCTACTACTCCGCCAAGGTGCGCCAGGCCCGCTACGATTTCGACGAGCAGGTGCTGCGGCCCTACTTCCCGTATCCGGCGGTGCGCGATGGCGCGTTCAAGGTGGCGACGAAGCTCTTCGGGCTGACCTTCCACGAACGGGAGGACCTCCCCAGGTGGCACCCGGACCAGGAAGCCTTTGAGGTGAGAGAGGCCGACGGCACCCACGTCGGCATCGTCTACCTCGACCCCTACGCCCGCGAGAGCAAGCGGGGCGGCGCCTGGATGAACGATCTGCGCGCCCAGTCCCGCCTCGACGGAGAAGTCAACCCGATCGTGACGACTAACTTCAACTTCCCGCCGCCGGCGGCGGACGACCCGGCGCTGCTCTCCTACCGCGACGCCGAGACGATGTTCCACGAATTCGGTCACGCCCTGCACGGCCTGCTCTCCGACGTCACTTACGCATCGCTCTCCGGCACCAACGTGCCGCGCGACTACGTCGAGTTTCCTTCTCAGGTGATGGAGAACTGGATGGGCGAGCCGGAGGTGCTGCGGATGTTCGCCCGGCACTACAAGACCGGGGAGGTGATACCGGACGACCTCATCAGGAAGCTCGAGGCGGCCGACAAGTTCAACCAGGGGTTCGCGACGGTCGAGTACCTCGCCGCTTCCTACCTCGACATGGCCTGGCACACCCTGGGCGAAGCGGAGAAGAAGGAGCCGCAGTCGTTCGAAAGGGCGCAGATGCAGCGTATCGGCCTGATCGACGAGATCATTCCGCGCTACCGCAGCGCTTATTTCGCCCACATTTTCTCCGGCGGGTACTCGGCCGGATACTACAGCTACATCTGGTCGGAGGTGCTCGACGCCGACGCCTTCCAGGCGTTCAAGGAGACGAGCCTGTTCGATCAGGAGTTGGCCCGCAAGTATCGCAAGTACATCCTTGCCATGGGGGGCACGCGGCCCGGCATGGAGCTGTACGAGGCGTTCCGCGGCCGCCCGCCCGAGATCGAGCCGCTGCTCGAGAAGCGGGGACTGAACACCGGCCCCTGAATCCGCAGCCGGGCCGGCGAGGGGACAGAATGACATCGCGCAGCACCGGCGGGAACGGCGGGGACCTGCCCGCCGTCGCCGCATGACACCCGGCCCGGGGACCAGGCTCTCGCATTACCGGCTGGCCGACAAGATCGGCGAGGGCGGCATGGGCGTGGTGTGGAGGGCGGTCGACACCACCCTCGACCGGCAGGTGGCGATCAAGGTCCTGCCGGAGACCTTCTCGGCCGATCCCGAACGCCTGGCGCGCTTCGAGCGCGAGGCGAAGCTGCTCGCCTCGCTCAATCATCCGAACATCGCCGCCATCTACGGTCTGCACCAGGAGGCGGGCGTCCGCTTCCTGGCCATGGAGCTGGTGGACGGCGAGGACCTGTCGCAGCGCCTGCAGCGTGGGGCTCTGCCGCTGCGCGAGACAGTGCGGATCGGCATCCAGGTCGCGGAAGCGCTGGAGGCGGCGCACGACAGCGGCATCGTGCACCGCGATCTGAAACCGGCCAACATTCAGATCACGCCGGACGGCAAGGCGAAGGTGCTCGATTTTGGTCTGGCGAAGGCGCTGCTCGGCGACCCCGCCTCCGGTTCGCCGCGCTCCTCCCTGTCGCCAACCGTCACCTCAGCCGGAACCCTCGTCGGCGCCATTCTGGGGACCGCCACGTACATGAGCCCCGAGCAGGCGCGCGGCCAACAGGTCGATCGTCGTGCCGACGTCTGGGCGTTCGGCTGCGTTCTGTACGAGTCGTTGAGCGGCGCTCCCCCCTTCACCGGAGAGACGGTCTCCGACACGATCGCCAGGATCCTGGAGCGCGATCCCGATTGGGATCGCCTGCCGGCCGCCACGCCCGCGTCGATCCGCCGGCTCCTGCGTCATTGCCTGACCAAGGACCCAGCGCGACGGCCCGGCGATCTGACCTACGCCCGGCTGGAGCTCGAAGAGGCGTTCGCAGATGACGGCGCCGGGGATGCGCCGCCGACAAGGGCATCATCGGGCAGGCGCTCGATCGCGCTGCCGGTCTTGCTGGCCGCACTCGTGGCGGCGCTGGTCGGCGGTTTCGCCGTCCGCATTCTCTTGCCGACGCGATCCGGAAATACCTCCAGGAGGATCGTTCGCACCGAGATTTCTCCTCCGCCGGGAGCACACCTGGTCACCTCCCTCGGGTCGCGCAGCGTCGCTCTGTCGCGCGACGGTGCTCTGCTCGCCTACGTCGCGCAGGACGATCAGGCGCGCCGCCTCTTCCTCCGTCCTCTCGACAGGAAGGAAGCGATCCCCCTGCCGGGGACCGAATGGGCCAGTTCGCCGTTCTTCTCCCCTGACGGTGATTGGATCGGGTTCTTCGCCGGCAATCGCCTGAAGAAGATCTCCGTCACCGGGTCGATCATCGTCGATCTCTGCGAGGCCCCCTCCGCCCGCGGCGGCACCTGGGCGCCCGATGGCACGATCTACTTTCCGATGACCCAGTTGAGCGGCCTGCACCACATCAGCGCCAACGGCGGACAGCCGCAGGAGTTCACCGTCACCGATACGGAAAAGGGGGAGCTGAGCCACCGCTGGCCCGAGATGCTGCCCGACGGACGGCATCTGGTGTTCACGGTCGAGGTGCTGGGGAATTTCGACCTGGCCCACATCGAGGCCCTCGACCTCGAGACGGGAGAGCGCAAGCTCCTGGTGAAAGGCGGCTCCAATCCGAAATACTCTTCCACCGGCCATCTTCTTTATGCCCGCTCGAATGCTCTCCTCGCCGTCCCGTTCGATGCCGAACGGGTTGAGGTTCTCGGCGAGGAGGTTCATCTGACCGAAGAGGTCTTGACCTATGTCAATTCGGGCGGCTCCGAGTTCGATCTCGCGTCCAACGGCACGCTCGTGTACCTGCCGATGGGCGCCCTGACCAGCCGCAATCTCGCCCGGGTCGCCATGGATGGAACCGGCGAAAGAATTCTCGACGACCCGCTGGCGATTTACGCGCTCGACCTGTCGCCCGATGGACGGCGCATCGCGCTTTGCATCCAGAACACCGACATCTGGATCTACGATCTCGATCGACACGCCCTGAGCCGCCTGACGACCGATCCGGCGACCGACCAGGAACCGGGCTGGAGCGCCGACGGCCGGCAGGTGATGTTCAACTCGACGCGGGCCGGAGCGCTGAACCTTTTCATCAAACCGATCGACGGCAGCGGTCCGGCAAGAGCGCTGACCGAGAGCCCCCACGATCAGGGCAACGCCGTCGCCACAGCCGACGGCAGGACCGTGCTGTTCCAGCAGAATCGGCCCGAGACCGGCTGGGACATCTGGACGCTCGATCTGGAGAATGGCGAGCTACGCCCGTTCCTGGCGACCGAGTTCGACGAATACACGACGGCCATCTCTCCAGACGGACGCTGGGTTGCCTACGCGTCCGATGAAGCAGGTCCCATCGAGATCTTTGTCGGCCCCTTCCCCGGGCCGGGCGGCAAATGGCAGGTGTCGACGAAGGGAGGATCGGACCCGCGCTGGGCGCCGGACGGCCGGACGATCTACTATCGGAACGTCAGCCGCCTCATGGCGGCTTCGTTCGACGGCGATGCCGGCCCGGAGATCGGACGCCCGGCCACGTTGTTCGACAGACGGGTAACTCAGATCGGGTTCGGCCAGAACTACGACATCGCCCCCGACGGCAAGTCGTTCATCTTCATCGCAGAAGCCGGCGATTCGGGCACCATCGACCTGATCCTCAACTGGTCGAGTGAGCTTCTGCGCCAGGTTCCGTAACAGACGGTCTAGGTGTATCCTTGGAGAATGGGGAGGCGTGATGCCGTGGCCGTACTAGGCCTGCGGATGAACGCCGGGGTGGATTACGGTGGTCGAAGCTAAGCCAATCGTCGAGGAGATCCTGATGGAGCACCGTCAGTTGGTGCAGGCCCTCGAAGAAACGAAGGAGATCCTGAAGCAGCCACGCCCCGAAGCCGGCTCGGAAGCGGGTCACGACTGGGGAGCCGCCATGGTGCAGTTGCTGACCCGGCTGCACGATCGCATCTCCCGCCACTTCCGCTCGGAAGAGAGGAGCGAGTTCCTCGAGGAACTCTCCTCCAGACGTCCGCACGTCGCCCGCTCGATCGAAACACTGCAGCAGGATCACGAGCTCATCCTCAGGGACCTGCAGGCCATCCGGGAGGCCGCCGTGATCTACGCCGAGGGGAAGGAGCCGGATGAGCCGCATCTGCGCCGCCGGACGCTCGCCGTTCTCGACCGGATCGCCCACCACGAACACACCGAAACCGAGCTGCTGCAGCGCGCCCTCTACGAGGACCGCGGCACCGCGGACTAGTCGGGAGCCCATTCGAATATTCCTTCGAGTCGCGCGCCGGAGATCCGCTTTTACATCAATTTACAATCGGTTGACGCGACACCGTAGTAGATTCAGAGGTGTGATCGAACACCCCCGCTGCCGGCGTCCAGCCGTGATGCCGGCCGCCTGTTGCATCGGAGAATAAAATGGCCGACGTCTCCACCCCCTGGCTGTCCCGGTTCTTCCGTAACGCCTGCATGGCCGTCCTGATCATCGCGCTGCCGGCATCGATGATTGCGACTGCAGCCGACTGGCCGCAGTGGCGCGGCCCCGATCGCAACGGCAAGTCGGCCGAAACCAGCCTGCTGCAGGAGTGGCCGGACGGCGGCCCGCCGCTGGCCTGGAAGGCGGAAGGACTCGGCGCCGGCTATTCGAGCCTCTCGGTGGCCGGCGGCCGGATCTACACGATGGGGGATCTCGCCGACGGTCAGTACGTCATGGCCCTCGAGGAGGACGGCGGCGGGCTGGTGTGGAAAACGCGCGTCGGGCCGATCCATGAGGACAAGCGCCCGGGTCCCCGGTCGACTCCGACCACCGACGGCGACCGCGTCTACGTCATGAACACCGAGGGAGACGTCGCCTGCCTGAACCGGGACACCGGTAAGATGATCTGGCAGCGCAGCCTGACGAAAGACTACAACGCCTATCTGATGAAGGCGATGGGAAGCTACGAATGGCGGTTCAGCGAGTCGCCGCTGGTCGACGGCAATCGCGTCATCGTCACTCCCGGCCACGTCGAGGCGATGATGGTTGCCCTCGACAAGATGACCGGTGAAGAGATCTGGAAGACGCGCGGCCGGCGGCTCGGACCGCTCGGCGCCGACGGCGCCGCGTACTCGTCCGCGGTGATCAGCGAAGCGGCCGGGACGCGGCAGTACATTCAGTTGGTCGGCCGCGGCCTCATCGGCGTCGACGCCGAAACCGGCGAGCTGCTATGGGGCTATAACCGGGTCGCCAACGACATCGCCAACATCGCCACTCCGGTGATGCGCGGCGATTATATCTTCACCTCCTCCGGTTATGGCACCGGCAGCGGGCTGCTGAAGATAGTGCACGGCGAGGAGGGACTCGAGGCCGAGGAGGTCTACTTTCTCGACGCCAAAACGATGCAGAACCACCATGGCGGTGTGATCCTGCACGACAACGTCGTCTTCACCGGGACGGGGCACAACCGGGGATTTCCCATTGCCGTCGACTTCATGACCGGCAAGATCTTCTGGGGACCCGCCGAGAATGAGGGGCGCAACTCCGCCGCCATCACCTACGCCGACGACCGCATCTACTTCCGCTACCAGAACGGCCGCATGATCCTGATCGAGGCAACGGCGAAGGAGTATCGCGAGCACGGCTCGTTCGTCATCCCCGACGTCAAGAAGGAAAGCTGGTCACATCCCGTGATCGCGGATGGTAAGCTTTACCTGCGGGAACAGGACAATCTTTACTGTTACGACGTCAAAGCGCCGGCGAGAGCGGCCGCTTATCGCCGCCCGGCACAGTAGACGCCTGCCGCTCCCGGTGTATACTGCCGCTATACGGAGGAACAACATGGCCGCAGAGATCAACAAGGAGAAGGTGATCCAGACACTGAATTCAATCCTCGAGGCCGAACTGGCGGGGGTGGTGCGCTATACCCACTATTCCCTGATGGTTTTCGGGCATGCACGGATACCGATCATCAACTGGATGCGGACCCAGGCGACCGAGTCGCTGGCCCACGCCTGCGCCGCCGGGGAGCACATCACGTCGCTCGGCGGGCACCCCTCCCTCCGCATCGGAGCGCTGCTGGAGACAGAGAAGCACGACATCGACAGCATCCTCCGGGAAGCGCTCGAGCACGAGTCGGTCGGCCTCAAGCACTACCGGCAGTTGCTGGAGCTGGTTGAGGGAAAGAGCGTCTACCTGGAAGAGTACGCGCGGAAAATGGTGCACGACGAGGAAGCTCACATCACCGAGGTCGACAAGATGATCCGCCGGCCCGGTTCGCTGGATCCGGAGCGGGCCTGAGTCCTCCATCCCTGGCTCCTGCGGGCTCGCATCATCCGTCGGCGGCGCTGGAAGCGGCGGGGGATTCCATCGGCTGTTCGCTCGAACGATCGAGGTCCAGGAACCGGCGGAGCGCGCGACGCGCATCGGTCATGATGATATAGCTGCAGGGGACGATCATCAACGAGATGACGGTCGCGAAGACCACGCCGAACGCCAGCGAGACCGCCATCGGGATCAGGAAGCGGGCCTGCATGCTCCTCTCGAGCATCAGCGGCGTCAGGCCGGCGAAGGTGGTCAGCGAGGTGAGGAAGATCGGACGAAAGCGCTGCGCGCCCGCCTGGCGCACCGCCTCCAGCACGCTGTCGTATTCCTGGCGGTAGCGGTTGATGAAGTCGACCATCACCAGGCTGTCGTTGACCACGACACCGGTCAGGGCGACCACCCCGAACATGGTCATGATGGTGATGTCGAGCCTCATGAGCACGTGCCCCCACACGGCGCCGACCAGCCCGAACGGGATCGCCGTCATGATGATCAACGGCTGCACGTAGGAACGGAGCGGAATCGCCAGCAGAGTGAAGATCACCACCGAAGCAATGGCGAAGCCGCGCATCAATCCGCTCATCGTGTCGCGCTGTTCGGTGCTCTGCCCCTCGAACGTATAGGCCACATCGGGGAAGTCGGCCAGCACCTCGGGCAGCACCCGTGCCTTCAGGTCGGCAAGGATCTCGTTGGTGGTGGCCCCTTCGCGTGCGTCGACCTCCGCCGTGACGTTGACCGTGCGGCGCCGATCGACCCGCTGGATGCTCGCCAGCCCCCGCCCGTACGCCACGCTGGCCACCTCGGAGAACGGCACCTCGGCGCCCTCCGACGTGCGGATGCGCAGCCCCTCGAGATTGCCGAGTGAGCGCCGCTCGTCCTCCGGATAGCGCACCATGACCCGCAGGTCCTCGCGCCCGCGCACGATGCGCTGCGCCTCCTCGCCGTAGAACGCCTGCCGCACCTGGCGGGCGAGATCCGCGAGGGTCAACCCCAGCAGCTCCGCTTCCGGCTTGATGTCGAGCTCGACCTGCCGCTTCCCCTCCCGGAACGAATCGGCTATTTCGCGAACGTTGGGGTACATCGACAGCCGCTCCCTGACCCGGGCGGCGGCCAGCCGCAGGCGATCGACCCTGGGGCCGGTGAGCTGCACGTTGATGTCCTCCCCGGCGGAAAAGATTGACGATGAGAACGACATCTCGATCGCATCCGGGATAGTCGGCGTGTCATTGCGCCAGCGGTTCATCATATCGACCGCGGAGACCGATCGCCTCTCGTTGGGGACTAACTCGACCACCACTTCTCCCAGGTGCGAGGCCGCCTCGACCGCGGCCGGAGTGCCGGCGTTACGGCGCTGGGCGGCGGACCACGGCTGCGAGCCGATGGCGGTGACCACGTGCAGATAGGGGTCTTCCCCCGTCGACTCGAGCGTCTCGCGGCGGACTCGCGCCACGCTCTCCTCCAGGGCCCGCAGCGCTCCGGAGGTCGCCTCGACCGGCGTTCCCTGCGGCATGGTCAGGGCGACCGCTATGTAATCGGCCTCGACGTCGGGAAAGAACCTGAACTTGATCCAGCCGGCGCCGACGAAGCTGGCGGTCAGGATCAGCGTTGCTGCCGCCAGCGCGACGGTAGTGTAACGGTAGCGCAGGCCACGATCGAGAAGGGGAGAATAGACGCGGCGCACGAACCACATCAGCCCCTCGGCAAACACCGACTGAAAGCGGCCCCACCAGCCGTTCCGTTCCCCAGGCCTGACGGCCCGCATGTGGCGGAGGTGCGCGGGCAGCACCAGGAGCGACTCCAGCAGCGAGAAGACCAGGCAGGAGATCACGACCAGCGGGATGACCCGCATGATCTTGCCCATCGTGCCGGCCACACCGAGCATCGGGAAGAACGCCGCGATGGTCGTGAGGACGGCGAAGATCACCGGCGTCGAGATCTCCTGCGCGCCCTTGATTGCGCCACCCATCCCCTCCCCGGTGCGCTGCTGATAGGTGTAAATATTCTCACCCGCGATGATCGCGTCGTCGACCACGATGCCGAGCACGACGATGAAGGCGAATAATGAAATAAGATTAATCGACACGCCAAGCATCGGCATCATCCACAGGGCGCCGAAGAAGGAGACGGGAATCCCGACGCTGACCCAGAACGCCAGCCGGAAGCGCAGGAACAAAGCCAGGCTGACGAACACCAGGATCAGACCGGCCAGCCCGTTGCGGAGCAAAAGGTCGAGGCGGTCGCGCAGCACCTTCGATTGATCCCGCCAGGTGTCGAGGTGGATCCCCGCCGGCAGGCCCGGCCGCGCCCGCTCGAGGTAACCTCTCACGGCCGCGACAATGCCGAGCGCCGCCTGCTCGCCGGTCCGGAACACCTGGATGCCCATGGCCGGGTGTCCGTCGAGGCGGGTGAACTGGTCGGTATCACGGAAGCCATCAACCACCGTGGCAACATCGCCGAGGCGGATGTCGGTGCCATCAGGGCGGGTCAGAACCACCAGGCGCTCGAACTCGCTGCCAATCTCCGCCTGCCCGGTGGTCCGCAGGAGGATCTCCCCGCCCTCGGTCTTGATCGAGCCGCCCGGGAGATCGAGCGAGGAGCGCCGCACCGCGTTCGCCACCTGATCGAAGGTCAGCCCATGGCGGCGCAGGACCGACTCGGAGACTTCGATCGAGATCTCGTAGGGAGGGACGTTGGCCAATTCCACCAGGCTGATCTCCGGCAGGGCCGACAGATCGTCGCGGATTCGCTCCACGATCACTTTCAGCGTCTTCCGATCGACATCGCCCCAGACCATCAGATCGATCACCTGCCGGCGGTTGGTAAGCTCGGTGATGATCGGCCGTTCGGTCTCTTCCGGAAAGGTGTCGATGGCATCGACGCGCGCCTTCACTTCGTCGAGAACCCGTGACGTGTCAGCCCCCAGAGCCAGCTTGACCATCACCGTTCCGATGTTTTCATCCGCCACCGAGGTAATCTTCTTAATGCCGTCGATCCCCTGGATCGCCTCCTCGATCCGTACGCAGACCGCGTCTTCGACCTCCTCCGGCGCCGCCCCGAGATACGGCACCCGGACGGTGATCAGGTCAAGCGACATCTCCGGAAAAACCTCCTGCTTCATTCCGAGGAGACTGACCACTCCCGCCACCAGAACGAGGACCATCAGGAGGTTGGCGGCGACGGAGTTGCGGGCGAACCATTCGATGGCGCGCTTCACGGGAACGTCTCCCCGGCGCCGCGCGCGATATCGTCGGTATCCGGGATCTCACCGGTGCGAACCCGCATGCCGTCGGTCACCGCCTCCATCGGTGAAATGCAGACCCGCTCGCCGTTCTCGAGACCGGCAGAAATCAGCACCACGTCGCGCTCGGCACGCAACACCTCGACCGGCCTGAAGCGGAGATGGCCATCGTTCACCACCCAGACCCGATCGCCGGCCCGCAGCGCGGCGCGCGGCAGGACCGCCACATCCCGGGCCGTCCGGCCGCGGATCTCGGCGTGGACGAACATACCGACCGCCAGCGGCAGCGGCTGATCGCTCCGTTGCCGGCCGTACGGATCGTTTACGGTCGCAACCACGTGCACCATACGGCTCTTCGGATCGATCTCTCCCTCGGTGCGCGAAATGTAGCCGTTCCACTCGTGCACAGCGCCGGCGAACTCGGAGCGCAGAATCACTTCCGGTCCCGTGTCCGCCTTCGTCTTATCCCGGTCGTCGAGACGAAGATCGAGAAAGGCGATCTCCCTGTCGGGAAGCGGCAACCGCACCTCGACGGCATCGATCGCGTAGATGGTCGCCACGGGCGAGTCGCGATTGATGTACTGTCCGACATCGACCTGCTCGCGACGGACGCGTCCGCCGAACGGCGCCCGGATCGTCGTCCGCTCCAGGTCGCGCTGCGCCCGCTCCAGCCCCGCTTCAGCCGCCTCCACCGCAGCGCGGGCATCGGCCAGTTGCGGCTCGCGCAGGGTGAGCGGCCGGGCTTCGTCGTCTTCTCCGAGATCCTCCCACTCACGCCGGGCGACTTCGGCCTCCGCTTCCTCCCGGGCCAGGCGCAGCCGCGCCTGTGCGACGCGGGCACGCTGCTCGGTGACCGCCTGGCGGTAATCGAACGGATCGACCTCCAGCAGCCATTCCCCCTCCTCAAAGAAGCCGCCATTGACCAGCGCCGGCGACACGCGCAGCACCCGGCCCGACACCTCCGGCACCATCTGGCTTTCGACGCGCGGCTCGACCGTCCCCTGGCTGGCAACCGACAATTCGACATCCTGCTTGATCACCGGCACCACCCGCACCAGGGGCGGCACCACCTCCGGTCGGCGGGTCACCGGCTCCGGACGCGCCATGAAAACCAGGTAGGCGCCGCCCCCAGCAACCAG
>CBDUYA010000031.1:0-14400 GCA_965371335.1 uncultured bacterium
GACCGCGGCCGCCCTGGTGATGTTCGACGCCGTATGGAAGAAGCGCTTCCGGGAGGTGCGCCGTCCCCTCGTGCACAGCGTCTCGGTGGAAGGGAAGGGCTGAGCGGTATGAAACGAAATCCGTGGATCAAGGACAGCGTCGACGCCAAGTCGCGTGGCTGGGAAGAGTTCTATCGTAACCGCTGGCAGTACGACAAGATCGTGCGCAGCACGCACGGCGTCAACTGCACCGGCGGATGCACGTGGCAGATCCACGTCAAGGACGGGATCGTCACCTGGGAAATGCAGGGGCTCGACTACCCCGAGATCGATCCGAAGCTTCCGCCCTACGAACCGCGCGGCTGCCAGCGGGGCATTTCTTACTCGTGGTATCTGTACAGCCCGCTGCGCGTGAAGTACCCCTACATCCGCGGCGCGCTGGTCGATCTATGGCGCCAGGCGCGCGCCCGTCACGACGATCCGGTCGAGGCGTGGAAGTCGCTGACCAGCAACCCCGAATCCCGGCAGCGCTGGCAGCGGGCCCGTGGCAAGGGAGGCTTCCGCCGGGCGAGCTGGGACGAGGCGCTGGAGATCATTTCCGCCTCGTGCATCAACACCAACAAGGAGCACGGCCCGGACCGCATCGCCGGATTCTCCCCCATTCCAGCCATGTCGATGATCAGCTACGCAGCGGGCGCCCGCATGCTGCAGCTTATGGGCGGCGTCTCGCTGTCGTTCTACGACTGGTACTGCGACCTGCCGTCGGCGTCGCCGGAGACCTGGGGCGAGCAGACCGACGTCAACGAGTCGGCCGACTGGTTCAACGCCAAGCTGCTGGCCGTGATGGGCTCGAACCTGAACATGACCCGCACGCCCGATTGCCACTTCGCCGCCGAGGCGCGTCACAACGGCACGAAGATGTACGTCTTCTCGCCCGACTTCAGCCAGGTCTCGAAGTACGCTGATACGTGGCTGAACGTCAACGCCGGCCAGGACGGGGCGTGGTGGATGGCGGTCAACCACGTCATCCTGAAGGAATTCCACCACGACCGCCCGGTGCCCGCCTTCCTGCAGTACACGAAGAAATACACCGACGCGCCGCACCTGGTGGAGCTGGTGGAGAAGGACGGCGATCTCAGTCCGGGCCAGATGTTGCGCGCCAACCGCCTGAAGCAGTTCCGGGAGATCGAGAACGGCGACTGGAAGTTCCTCTTCTGGGACAGGAAAGACAACCGGCCGAAGGTCCCGATGGGAAGCGTTGGCGCCCGCTGGGCGAAGGATGCGAAAGAAAAGGGGAAGTGGAACCTGCGCCTGAAGGATGCCACCGACGCCAGCGACATCGATCCACTACTGACCTTCCTCGGCAGCGAGGACGGCACCAGGAGCATCGTCCTGGACGATTTTGCCGAGGCGCGGGCGCTGCGCCGCTCGGTGCCGGTCAAGTACCTGACCACGGTGGACGGCGCAAAGGTCGCGGTCACCACGGTGTACGACCTCCTCATGGCCCAGTACGGCGTTCCCCGCGGTCTCGAAGGTGACTATCCGACCGACTACAACGACCAGCAGGCGCCCTACACGCCGGCCTGGCAGGAGAAGTACACCGGCCTCGGCCGCAAGGATCTGATCCAGTTCGCCCGCGAGTGGGCGAGCACCGCCGAGCACACCGATGGCAAGTGCACCATCATCATCGGGGCCGGGATCAACCACTGGTACCACGCCAACCTGATGTACCGCGCCGGCATCCACGCGCTGATGTTCTGCGGCTGCGTCGGCAAGAACGGCGGCGGCCTGGCCCATTATGTCGGCCAGGAGAAGCTGGCCCCCGCCGAGCCGTGGGGCGCCATCGCCTTCGCCAAGGACTGGATCCCGGCGTCGCGCCTGCAAAACGCTCCGAGCTGGCACTACGTGCACACCGACCAGTGGCGTTACGAAAAGTCGTTCACCGACTATCACACCGTGCCCCCCAACCAGCCGGAAGGCTCCCTGGCCAGGGGCCACACCATGGACGCGCAGGTCAGGGCGGTCCGCAACGGCTGGCTGCCGTTCTATCCGCAGTTCAAGCGGAGCAGTCTCGATGTCGTCAAGGACGCCGAAGCGGCCGGCGCCAAAGATCCGGAGAGCATCGTCCGCGACGTCGTCAATCGGCTGAAGAAGCGCGATCTTTCCTTCGCGGTGGAGGATCCCGACGCGCCGGAGAACTGGCCCCGCGTCTGGTTCATCTGGCGCGGCAACGCCCTGATGTCGAGCAGCAAAGGGCACGAGTACTTCCTGCGCCACTACCTGGGCACGCACGACAACTCGATCGCCACCGAACTCGCCGGCGACTCGGTCAAGGAGGTCAACTTCCTCGAGAAGGCGCCGCACGGCAAGATGGACCTGGTCGTCGATCTCAACTTCCGCATGGATACCTCGGCCCTCTATTCCGACATCGTCCTGCCGGCGGCAACGTGGTACGAGAAATCGGACCTTAACTCCACCGACATGCACAGCTTCATCCATCCGCTCTCGGAGGCGGTCCCTCCCTGCTGGGAAGCGAAGAGCGACTGGGACATCTTCAAGACCATCGCCAGGCGCTTCTCGGAGATGGCCGGGCGACACTTCCCGGAATCGGTCCGTGACCTGGTCACTACTCCGCTGGCGCACGACACGCCGGCGGAGATCGCGCAGCCGGAGATCAAGGACTGGCACAGCGGCGAGATCGAGGCGGTGCCGGGGAAGACGATGCCGAATCTGAAGGTGGTCACCCGCAACTATAAGGACCTCTACAAGCAGTTCATCTCGCTCGGCCCGCTGGTGCGGGAGGGTGGCCTCGGCGCGCACGGCACCCACTACAAGTGCGAGGACTACTACGACGAACTGGCCGAGCGACGCCCGGTCAGCTGGAACGGCAGGACGTATCCCTCGATCGAGAGCGACATCGACGCCTGCAACGCCATCCTGAAACTGGCGACGGTGACCAACGGCGAGCTTGCCTGGCGCTCCTACAAGAACATGGAGGAGAAAGTCGGGCTGCCGCTGGCCCACCTGGCGGAGAAGACGCGCTCGGTGCGCATGACCTATGAAGATCTGCAAGCCCGGCCGCACCGCTACCTGAACAGCCCGATGTGGTCCGGACTGATGGAATACGGGCGCGCCTACGCACCGTTCACCTACAACCACGATGCGGAGGTGCCGTGGCGGACCCTCACCGGCCGCCAGCATTTCTATCTGGATCACCCCGGGTACCTGCAGTTCGGGGAGCATCTGCCAACCTACAAGCCGAAGCCGACGCCGAACCAGTACGCCGATCTGCGGGTCAGCGAGAAGGCCGGTCCGACCCTGATGCTCAACTTCCTCACCCCGCACGGCAAGTGGCACATCCATTCAACCTACGGCGACAACCAGCGGATGACGACGCTCTCCCGCGGCTGCGAGCCGTTCTGGATCAACGACAAGGACGCCGCCAGTATCGGCATCAACGATAACGACTGGGTCGAGGTGCACAACGATCACGGCGTGGTGGTGACCCGCGCCTGCGTGAGCGTGCGGATCCCACGCGGCATCTGCATTATCTACCACTCGCCGGAGCGGACCTACGGCGTGCCGAAGTCGCCGCTGCGGGGCAATCGCCGGGCGGGCGGGCACAACAGCGTCACCCGCACCCGGCTGAAGCCGAACCTGATGGTGGGAGGCTACGGCCAGTTCACCTATCACTTCAACTACTGGGGTCCGACCGGCTGCAACCGGGACACTCATATCTATGTGCGCAAGCTGCCGCAGCTCATCTGGTAACAACGGGCCGCGGCTCGCAGGGGCCATCGGCGAGAGGGGACAAATGTCATGGACGTAAGATCCCAGATATCAATGGTGTTCCACCTCGACAAGTGCATCGGTTGTCACACCTGCAGCATCGCCTGCAAGAACATCTGGACCGACCGCAAGGGCACTGAGTACATGTGGTGGAACAACGTCGAGACCAAGCCCGGCACCGGGTACCCGACGCAATGGGAGAACCAGGAGAAGTACCGCGGCGGCTGGGAGAACAACGGCGATCTGCGGCTGCGCTCGACCGGCAGGGCCCGGGTCGTGGCTGATATCTTCCACAACCCGTCGATGCCGAGCCTGGACGACTACTACGAGCCGTGGACCTACGACTACCAGAATCTGTTCAATGCCCCCGAAGGGGATGATCAGCCGACCGCGCGGCCGATCTCGATGATCGACGGCAAGCATATCGATATCGAGTCGGGCCCCAACTGGGACGACGACCTCAGCGGCTCCCCGGTCTATGCCGGGAACGACCCGAATCTGGACGCGCTCACCGCCGAGCAGAAGGAGCAGTTGTTCGCCATTGAGCGCCTGGTGATGTTCTATTTTCCGCGCATCTGCAATCACTGCCTGAACCCGGCCTGCGTTGCGGCCTGCCCGTCCGGAGCGCTCTACAAGCGGGGCGAGGACGGCATCGTTCTCGTCGACCAGAAGGCGTGCCGCGCCTGGCGATCCTGCGTCGCGGCCTGTCCCTATAAGAAGACCTACTTCAACTGGCAGACCGGAAAATCGGAAAAGTGCATCCTCTGCTTCCCCCGTCTGGAGACCGGACAGGCGCCGGCCTGCTTCCACTCCTGCGTCGGGCGGATCCGCTACCTCGGAGTCCTGCTGTACGACGCCGATCGCCTCGAGGAGGTCGCCAGGCTTCCCGACGATCAGCTGGTCGAGGGGCATCGCTCGCTGATCCTCGACCCGAACGACCCCGAGGTCATCCGCGCCGCCGAGGCGAACGGCGTCCACGAGTCGAGCATGGAGGCGGCCCGCAAGTCGCCGGTCTACCGCTTCGTCAAGGAGTGGAAGATCGCCCTGCCGCCGCACATCGAGTTCCGCACCCTGCCGATGCTGTTCTACGTGCCGCCGCTTCTGCCGGTCATATCAACCCGGGACGGAGACACCGTCACCACCATGTCCGACAATCTGTTCCACGACATCGACAAGAGCCGCGCGCCGGTCGAGTTCCTCGCCTCCCTGCTGGGAGCGGGTAACACCGGCAAGGTCAGCTACGCGCTGCGCAAGCAGATGGCGGTGCGCCACTACCGGCGCTCGCTGACGGTCGGCGACGTCGACGGCGAGATCGTCAACCGCATGCTGCGCGAGGCGGACAGTTCCCGGGAGGAGGCGGAGGCGATCTACCGCCTGACCGCGCTGTGCACCTTCGATGACCGGTTCGTCATCCCGCCCGCTCACCGCGAGGAGGCGATCGAGATGATGAAGGATCCGATGGAGCACAAGCAGGAGGTCGGCTTCGGGTTCCTCAGCGGCCCGAAACGGGGACTGTGATGACGACCAGGCTTCCAGGCTACGCCATCCTGTCGACGCTGCTCGACTATCCGGACGACGGCTACGTCGGCCGGGCGGCCGCCTGCGTGCGGATGCTCGACGAGCGGCGCGATAGCGCGGCGCCGCTGATGAAACCGTTCGGAGACACCATCGGGAGCATGACCACCGAGGAGGTACAGGAGCTCTATACGCGGACCTTCGATATCAACCCGGTCTGCACGCTCGAGGTGGGATGGCACATTTATGGCGAAGACTACGCCCGCGGCGAGTTCCTCGTGAAGATGCGGCAGATGCTGCGCGAGCACACCCTGCCCGAGTCGACCGAGTTGCCGGATCATCTGACGCACGTTCTGGCCCTGCTCGCCCGTCTCGACGGGAAAGACGCCGACGAGATGGCGGCGCGCTACATCCTGCCCGCGCTCAAGAAGATGCTGGACGGCATGGCCGATTTTGACAACCCCTACAAAGCGGTTCTCGACGCCATCGTCAAATCGATACGCAATCATCACGACGTGGAAATCATCACCCCGCGGGAGCCCCGCGGGGAGCCACCCGGATCGTCGATCCGGTTGCCGGTGCACGGACCCGGGGGCCGGTGCGGCGGCGCCGGCCGGTGAGGAGGGGACGACATGACCTTTGACAGCGCGACGCTCAACTACCTCGACCAGTTTCTGTTTGTGGCCCTTCCCTACCTGGCGTTCGGGGTGTTCTTCATCGGCACGATCCAGCGTTACCGTCAGCAGAGCTTCACCTACTCAAGCCTCTCATCGCAGCTGCTCGAGAACAAGCACCACTTCTGGGGACTGGTGCCCTTCCACTACGGCATCCTGGTGATCATCACCGGCCACGTCGTCGGCTTCCTGGTGCCGCGCGCCGTGCTCGCCTGGAACGGCAGGCCGGTGCGCCTGTACATCCTCGAGGTGAGCGCTCTGATCTGCGGGATGCTCGCCTTCGTCGGCCTGCTGTCGGCGATCTACCGACGCATCCGGTATCGCAAGATCCGCATGGTGACAACGACCCCCGACTGGGTCTTGTTCGGTATGCTGCTCTTCCAGATCTTCTCCGGCATCTACGTCGCGATCTTCGTCGGCTGGGGCAGTTCCTGGTACGCGGCCGCCGCCGCCCCCTACCTGCGGTCGCTGCTCTACTTCAGTCCCGATATCGCCTACCTGACGGAAATGCCGTGGATGGTCCGTCTGCACATGATCAACGCGTTCCTGCTGGTCGCCTTCTTCCCGTTCACCCGCCTGGTCCACATCCTCGTCATTCCAAACATGTACCTGTGGCGCCGACGGCAGGTTGTCCGCTGGAACGTCGACCGGCGGACTGTCCCCGGCCCCCGGTAGAGCCGCCATGGACGAGATCAACACCAATCGGACATTCGACAGCCGGCAGAGCTGGAAGAACCTCACCCTGAGCACGGTGGCGTTCACCATCTGCTTCGCGGCGTGGATGATGAACGGGGTGCTGATTACCTACCTGGTCGACAACAGTGTCTTTTCCTGGAGCACTGTACAGCTGAGCTGGCTGATCGGCCTCCCGGTCCTGACCGGGGCGATCTTCCGGCTCCCGCTCGGCATCCTGACCGACAAGTACGGCGGCCGCATCGTCTACGGGATTCTGCTGATCCTTTCAGCCGTGCCGATGTACATGGTCAGCTGGTGCAATGATTTCTGGGACTTCGTTCTGGCGGGGCTCGGGTTCGGATTCACCGGCACCAGCTTCGCCGTCGGCATCGCCTTCACCTCGGTCTGGTTCTCCTCCGGCAAGCAGGGACTGGCGCTCGGTATTTTCGGGGCCGGCAACGCCGGGGCGGCACTGACCAGCCTCGGCGCCCCGCACGTTCTGAACTACCTGACCAACAACGGCGAGGAGATGGAAGGCTGGAGGACTCTGCCGCAGATCTACGCGTTGATGCTCCTGCTGATGGGGATTGCGTTTCTCATCTTCGCCGACACCCGGACACCCCCCGGCAGCGCGCACAAAACGCTCATCCAGCGTCTCGAGCCGCTCAGGCACGCCAGAGTGTGGCGCTTCGGTCTCTACTACTTCTTCGTCTTCGGCGGCTTCGTGGCGCTGGCGCAGTGGCTGATCCCCTACTATGTCAACGCCTATGCCATGTCGGTCGCCTTCGCCGGCGCCCTGGCGGCGGCCAACTCCCTGCCGTCCGGCATCATCCGGGCGTTCGGCGGCTGGATGTCGGACCTGTGGGGCGCCCGGGCGGTGATGTACTGGGTGTTCGGCGTTTCGCTCGTCTGCTGCGGTCTGCTGGTCGTTCCGCAGATGGACATTCAAGCGCCCGGCAGCGGAGTGATGTCGCGGGCCGCCGGCACCGTGCAGTCGGTGACCGATGCAACCATCGTCGTGGAAGGGAAGGCCGGCGTCATCACCTATCCGTTCGTCGCCAGCAGCGGCCCGGTGGCGACCGATGAGGAGCGCCACTCGAGGATGATCATCCTGCCGCGCTCGGTCTCCTGGCAGGTGCCGGTGGTGGAGGCCGGCCAGACCATCGGCAAGAAGCACCTGCTCGCCCGCGGCGAGACCCACATCTTCTTCCAGGCAAACGTCTGGGTGTTCACCATCCTGAGCCTCATCCTCGGCTCGGTGATGGGCATCGGCAAGGCGGCGGTCTACAAGCACATCCCCGACTACTTTCCCAATGACGTCGGGGTGGTCGGGGGCATCGTCGGCGTTCTCGGCGGCCTCGGCGGGTTCATCTGCCCGATCGTCTTCGGCTACCTCCTCAAGCTGACCGGCCTGTGGACCACCTGCTGGATGTTCTTCTTCGCCCTCACCGCGGTCTGTCTCGTCTGGATGCACATCACGATCCGCTCGCTTATGAAGAAACGCGCGCCCGAGGTCCTGCGGCAAGTCGAGGACGATTCCTTCGGCACCCCCGGATGGAAGGAGTGACCATGACTGACCCCGAAGTGCCCGAACCCGGCCGCGGCGTGGCGCTGCAGTACTGGGATCCGGAAAACGATTCGTTCTGGAAGTCGCGAGGCAGCCGCATCGCCAGCCGCAACCTCTGGATCTCGATCCCGAACCTGCTGTGCGGATTCGCCGTCTGGCTCTACTGGTCGATCATCATCGTGCAGATGCAGAACCTGCACGCCGTCGGGTTCTTCCCGTTTGCGGCGGACAAGACCCTCCTCTACACGCTGCCGGCGATCGCCGGTCTCGCCGGGGCGACGCTGCGCATCCCGAACTCGTTCATGATCGCCATCTCGGGCGGCCGCAACGTCATCTTCGTCACCTCTCTGCTGCTGATCGCCCCGGCGCTCGGCGTCGGAATGGCGCTGCAGGACGCCGGGACGACGTGGCTCACCTTCGCTCTTCTGGCCGGGCTGTCGGGCATCGGGGGCGGCGTGTTCGCCTCCTCGATGTCGAACATCAGCTTCTTCTTTCCCAAGCGCGTCCAGGGAGCCTCCCTCGGGCTCAACGCCGGCCTTGGCAACGTCGGCGTCAGCGTGATGCAGGTCCTCCTCCCCTTTGTCATGACATTCAGTCTGTTCGGCGCGTTCGGCGGATCGAGCCAGACCCTGCCGCCCGAGCTGGGCGGTGGCGACGTGTGGATCCAGAACTGCGGGCTGGTGTGGGTTCCAATCCTGGTCGTCCTGGCGATCCTCGCCTTTTTCAGAATGAACAACCTGCCGCAGCATAAGGTTCCGGCCACGCCGCTGGCGGTGTCGAAGTTGCTGTGGCTCGAGCTCCTCGGCTTCGGCGGCGCCGCCGCCGGCATCGTCCTGCTGGTCAGCGACTGGGGGGGCTTTCCCGATCTGCTCAAGGTGCTGATCGTCCTGATGGTCGCCGTGCTCACCACCCTGGCGCTGATGCGCTTCGTCACCCCGAACGTGACCAGGGAGAACCTGCGCGGGCAGTTCGCCATCTTCCGCGAGAAACACAACTGGGTCATGACCTGGCTCTACACCATGACTTTCGGATCGTTCATCGGCTACTCGGCCGCCTTCCCCAAGCTGATCCAGGATGTGTTCGGCACCCTGCCGGACGGTTCCCTCAACCCGAACGCGCCCAACCCTCTGCATTACGCGTGGCTCGGCCCGCTGGTCGGATCGTTGATTCGACCGGTCGGCGGGTGGCTCTCGGACCGGCTCGGCGGGGCGCGCGTGACACAGTGGGACACGGTCGTGATGATCCTGGCGGCGCTCGGTGTCGCCTACAACGTGCAGGCGGCACGCGGCGCCGATCGCCCCGAGGCGTACTGGTGGCCGTTCCTGGCGCTCTTCCTGCTCCTGTTCGTGACCACCGGCGTCGGCAACGGCTCGACCTTCCGGATGATCCCGATCATTTTCAAGCCGGAGCAGGCCGGCCCCGTCCTCGGCTGGACGTCGGCCATCGCTGCTTATGGCGCGTTTCTCATTCCGCGCATCTTCGGCGTCCAGATCCAGGCGGGCCACGCCGAGTATGCGCTTTACGGTTTTTCAGCCTATTACCTGAGCTGTCTGGTGGTGAACTGGTGGTTCTACGCGCGCAGCAACGCGGAGATCCCCTGCTGACGGGCGGACCGGTGCGATGAGAGCCCGAATCATCATGATGATCCTCGTCTCCGGCATCCTGCTGGTGGTGGTCTCCCTCGTCACGGCGCTCGGTCGGTACCGTCTGCCGGGCAACAACGAGGGGTACCGCCCCGTGCAGCCGATCGAATACTCGCACCGGGTGCACGCCGGCGAGCTCACCATCGCCTGCCTTTACTGCCATCCCGGCGCCGAGCGCAGCCGCAACGCCGGCATCCCGCCGGCCAGCATCTGCATGAACTGCCACAAGTACGTCACCGCCTCGCTCGGCGCCGTCCGCGCGGAGGAACGCCTCGCCACCGAGCAGGGACGCGAGCCGGCGCCGATCGTCTCCCCCGAGCTGCAGACGCTGTACGACGCGCTGGGGCTCGACGAGAAGCTCGAGCCGGGGCCGGGGCGCGATCGGCGGCCGATCGAGTGGACCCGGGTGCACAAGCTCCCCGACTTCGTCGCCTTCGATCACCGGCCGCACGTCACCGCCGGCGTCGCCTGCCAGCGCTGTCACGGCCCCATCGAGAGCATGGACCGCGTGCGGCAGGTCTCCACTTTGACCATGGGCTGGTGCATCGATTGCCACCGTGAATCGGGAGGAACACGCCTGGCCGGGCGGCCGGTCGATCCCTCCCTCGACTGCGTGACATGCCATTACTGAGCCATGGGATGAACCGATGAGCAACGATCGCGGGAAGACCTGGTGGAAATCAATCGAGGAACGGGACGGGATCACCCCCCCCGCGGGCGTCGGCCGCCGGGAGTTCCTTCGCCTGGTCGGATTCTCCGTCGGCGCCACGGCGCTGTTCGGCTGCGCCCCCGGCGCGGAGCACGGCGTCATCCCCTACCTCGTCCGCCCGGAGGAGATCACCCCGGGACGCGCCTACTGGTACGCCTCGGTCTGCGGCGCCTGTCCCGCCGGCTGCGGCATCCTCGCCAAGGCGCGCGACGGCCGGCCGATCAAGCTGGAAGGGAACCCGAATCATCCGCTATCGGGCGGCGGCCTGTGCGCCATCGGACAGGCGAGCGTTCTTTCTCTCTATGACTCCCACCGTCTGCGCAAGCCGCTCCGCCAGGGGGCCGAGACAGCGTGGGCGGAGGTCGACCGGGAGGTCACCGGGAAGCTCGAGTCGCTTCGCACGTCGGGAGGCGGGGTGCGCTTCCTCACCGACTCCGGCACCGGCCCGGCCGAGCGCGATCGCACCGCCGCCTTCCTGTCTCGTTTCGAGAACGGACGTCACGTGACCTACGATCCGGTCTCCGCCTCGGCGATCGCCGACGCGCACCGCGACACGCATGGCGCCCGCGTCATCCCCCGTTACCATTTTGAACGGGCTGTGGTCATTGTCGGTGTCGGCGCCGATTTCCTCGGCACCTGGATCGCGCCGGTCGAGCACACCGCCGGATACCGGGCGGGACGACGCCTCGAGGATCGCGGCACGACCTTCTCGAACCATATCCAGTTCGAATCCCGCATGAGCCTCACCGGCAGCAACGCCGATCGCCGCATCACGATGCCGCCCGGCGGCAGCGCGCTCGTTCTCGCCCATCTTGCCGGCGAGCTGGCGCGGCTCGGCGGCTCGCAGCCACCCTGGCCGGCTCTGCCGGCCGCCCCGGTCGATACCGGCGCCATCGCCGCCGCGGCGCAGCGGCTGCACGGCGCGCCACGCGGCCGCACGCTGGTAGTGTGCGGTGACAACGACGTCGGGGCGCAACGGCTGGCGAACTACGTCAATCATCTGCTCGGCAACTACGGCCGCGCCGACGACGTGACGACCATCGATATCGAGGGCGTCTCATCCCGCGGGCTGGGGAGTGACGCCGATCTGCGGCACCTGCTGAACGAGATCGAGGCGGGGCAGGTCGACGCCCTGTTCATCCGCGGCGCCAATCCGGTCTACGACCTGCCCTCCGGCGACCGGCTCGCCGTGGCGCTGCAGAAGGTCGGCCTGGTCGTGTCGTTCTCATCGCATGACGACGAAACCGCCCGGCACGCTCACTTCGTCTGCCCGGAGCCGCACTTCCTCGAATCGTGGGGTGATTCCGAACCGGTCGCGGGGCTCGCCGCGATCCGGCAGCCGGCGATCCGTTCGATCGGCGCGACGCGGCCGCTCCTCGAGTCGCTGGCGACATGGTCCGGCATTCCGGCCACCGCCTACGATCAGGTGCGCGACGCCTGGCGGCGCAAAGTGTATCCGCGCCGCACGTCGGCCTCCACCTTCGAGGCGTTCTGGAACCGGACGCTCAATGACGGCTACGTCACCCTGCGCAGCGCGGCCGACGCAGACGGAACCGACGCCGCGATCGGCCGTGGCGCCCCGGCTCCGTTCACGCTCGCCGCCGTCACCGCGCCGCGCGCATCCAGAGCACCGGGCGCCTCCGGTGCGCCCGATGACATCCTCCTCGCCGAGATCCACCCGTCGTCGAGCGTCTTCGACGGCCGGCACGCCCTGAACCCCTGGCTGCAGGAGCTTCCCGACCCGGTCACCAAGACGGTCTGGGACAACTTCGCCGTGCTGGCCCCCGCCGTCGCTGCGCGCATGGGGATCGCCGACGGCGACGTCGTCCGCATCACCCCCTCCGCTGGAGAGGGCGCCACCATCGAGCTCCCCGCCCTCGTGCAGCCGGGCCAGCACCACCGCGCCCTGTCGGTCGCGCTCGGCTACGGCCGCCAGGGGACCGAACGCTTCACCAGGATCGGACCGCAATGGTGGGAAGGAAAGCCGACGGTCGAAGAGGGAAAGCGGCTCGGAGCGAACGCCGCCCCGCTGCTTGCCTGGAACGGCGCATCGCTGCGCTACGCCGGCCTCCCGGTCCGCCTCGAGAAGACCGGCCGGCGGCGCGACGTGGCGGTCACCCAGCGGCATCACTCGCTCTACGTCCCCGAGCATCTCGCCGCCAAGGGGCACGAGCGCCGGCCGATCGTGCAGGAGACGACACTCGCCGCGTGGCGCCGGGATCCGGCCTCGGGGAGCCACGGGCACCATGAGCTTGCCACCCTCTGGCCCGACCATCCCAAGCAACCGCACCACTGGGGGATGGCGATCGATCTGACCGCCTGCACCGGCTGCTCGGCCTGCGTCATCGCCTGCCAGGCGGAGAACAACATCCCGGTGGTCGGCAAAGACGAGGTGCGCCGCGCCCGCGAGATGCACTGGATGCGGATCGATCGCTACTACAGCGGCAAAGGGTCGGACGTCGACGTGGTCCACATGCCGATGATGTGCCAGCACTGCGACAACGCCCCCTGCGAGACCGTCTGTCCGGTGCAGGCGACTGTCCAGAGCGCCGAGGGACTCAACCAGCAGATTTACAACCGCTGCGTCGGCACCCGCTACTGCGCCAACAACTGTCCCTACAAGGTGCGGCGCTTCAACTGGTTCGAATACGCACGCGACGACAAGCTGCAGAACCTGGTGCTCAATCCGGATGTCACGGTCCGCTCACGCGGCGTGATGGAGAAATGCAGCCTCTGTGTGCAGCGTATCCACGAGGCCAACGTGGAAGCGAAGCGCGCCGGACGGCCGGTTCAGGACGGCGACATTCAGCCGGCCTGCGCGCAGTCGTGCCCGGCCAATGCCATCGTCTTCGGGGACATGAACGATCCCGACAGCCGGCTGATGAGGCTGAAGAAGGACCCGCGTCACTACGAGGTCCTGGCCGAGACCGGGGTCAGGCCGGTGGTCGGCTATCTGTCGGTGGTGCGAAACCGCCGCGCAACCGGGGAGAGCTGATCGATGAGTGACGCCGAGACAGCACTCCGCCTGCCGCTGGTCGAGGGGAACCGGCGTCCCGCCGACGTCACCAACGACGTCTGCCGTCCGCTGGAGGGAAGGCCCTCCGCTTTCTGGTGGGCCGGCATGGCGCTGTCGCTGTCGCTGCTCGGGATGGGCGTGGTCGCGGTCACCTACACGCTGATGACCGGCATCGGCACCTGGGGCCTCAACCGGACCGTCGGCTGGGGGTTCGACATCACCAACTTCGTCTTCTGGATCGGAATCGGCCACGCCGGCACCCTGATCTCGGCGGTGCTGTTTCTCTTCCGGCAGCGCTGGCGGACCGCCGTCAACCGCTCGGCCGAGGCGATGACCATATTCGCCGTCATGTGCGCCGGCCTGTTCCCGCTGATCCACATGGGCCGGCCATGGCTCGCCTACTGGGTGTTCCCCTACCCCAACACGCGCGGCCCGCTCTGGATCAACTTCCGCTCGGCGCTCTGCTGGGACGTTTTCGCCGTGTCGACCTACTTCCTGATCTCCTTCGGCTTCTGGTACGTCGGCATGATCCCCGACCTGGCGACGCTGCGCGACCGCACCCGCTCGGCCTTCAAGAAGAAGCTGTTCGGCCTGTTCAGCCTCGGGTGGGACGGCTCGACGCGGACCTGGCAGCGCTACGAGACGGTCTACCTGCTGCTGGCGGGGCTGGCGACGCCGCTGGTCTTCTCGGTGCACACGATCGTCAGCTTCGACTTCGCGACCTCGATCGTTCCCGGCTGGCATACCACCATCTTTCCGCCTTACTTCGTCGCCGGAGCGATCTTCTCCGGCCTGGCGATGGTCCTGACGCTGATGCTGGTCGCCCGCAAGGT
>CBDUYA010000032.1:0-14358 GCA_965371335.1 uncultured bacterium
GTCGAGGCCAGTGTCGTCGACCAAGCCAAGCGTGTACATCTTGCCTCGCCGATTGATGATCCAGCGCAAGGCGGTGAACTCCCTCTCACACGTGAACTCGTAGGAGCCGAGTTCCTCGGCGCCGAGGGCCACCTGACAGGTCTCCGCGAGGTCCCACGCATTCTGGAGATCCTTCGCCTCACAGGCGTGCTTCCGAAAGTGCTCACGCCACTCCTCAGCGTCGAGGGGCAAGTTCAACGGGAGGCACTCGACTTATCTTCGTTCTATCGACGGCGGTTAGTGTTGGGATCATGTTCTTGACTTTCTCGAGGGTACAGGCTTCATGGTTCTACACAGACCAATTCCCCTGGGTGACGAGTTGGGAGGAAATGTTGGGCGTGGTCCTGATCCTCTCGACTGGTATTGCGTTGATTGGGCTGATCGTATTCATTCTAGCGAGGCGGATCCTATCCTTACTTATCCACTTAGTCGAGTCGGTAGCCCAACGTCAAGTCATTTCGGTCGCACTCCTGTTGGGCCTGGGTCACTTGTGTCTCGCGCTATCTGTCATGTCCCTTTATCAACACACCCCCGAGCCCAGAATGCCTTCGCGCGTCCCCCCGCGAGTCGACACTTCCAGGCGGGTTGTTCTCATCGGATTAGATGGCGCCACCTTTCGAGTCATGAAGCCACTCCTGGCAAAGGGGGAACTACCGAATTTCCAGACTCTAATCGACCGTGGGGCACACGGCCCCCTCAGGACTCTGGCGCCGAGTAATTCACCTGTTCTTTGGACGACTATAGCGACCGGTGTCCGGCGCGAGAAGCATCGTGTGATGAATTTCATGATCCAGCATCCATGGGGGATATCCAAGCCGATTCTTACGTTCCCAAGCCATATAGGATTGAATACGTTTCTTCTCCTCAGAGACATTTATGGAGAGGCGTTCGTCAATACCTACCCGGTTATTGGCGCGAATCGAAGGTCAGCCGCAGTCTGGGAAATCGCGAACGCCTATGATCTCAGCGTAAGCGTCGTCAACTGGTGGCCCAGTTGGCCTGCGCAAGAGGTAAACGGCGTTATGGTGTCTGATCGGCTACTCGGCTATCTTAATGCAAAAAACCGCTCAAATGTACCCTGGGACGAGGCACTGCAAGCAGCTGCCGCTCAGGGGTTGACATCACCACCCGAGCTCCTGAACGAAATTGAATCTACCATAGAATCTTCTGAGATGAGGGGGGATGGGTACCACCAATGGATGCAAATCGGACTGCATCTTTTCGACAGAATCAACCCGGATCTTTTTCTTCTCTATTTCAAGAACGGCCCTGACGAAGTTCAACATGGAAAGTGGGATGCCTATGAGCCAGAGTTATTTCGCAGCGTCCCCGACGATTACGTGGCCCGTCACAAGAACGATATCCCGGACATGTATCGCAAGATGGATCGCCTGTTGGGCAACTTGCTTAACATAGTCGGTGAGAAGGTCACGGTCATTGTGGTATCCGATCATGGTGGTAGCCCATTCTTTGCAGTTAACCCGTGGTCCCCTTGGACCGGCGGCCATGAACATTGTCCTCCGGGCATCTTCATTGCGGCCGGGCCTGGAATCAGACGCGGGATCGTGCTCGAGAAGGGGTCTATTCTCGATATCACTCCGACCATTCTGGCGCTACTTGGACTGCCATCCGCGGAGAGCATGGATGGCGAGATTCTATCTGACATTCTCGATGACGATGTCGTTGATAAGACCAGTCCACGTGTAGAGACCTGGGATTACCTGGTGCCCGACGTGGAAGCAATCCCGATCAAGGAAATAAGCGAGGAAGAAGAAGAACGCCTGAGGGCACTCGGCTATGTTCGATAGGCGCGCTGCCCCACATCGTGGCCGATTGCGGAATATACAAGTACCGTATCGATCCGACACCCAGCCTCCCAGGGTAGTGATCAGGCAGCGTTGTTTTCGATGGTCATTTCCTTCTGGTCTAAGCGTAAGCTCCCCCTTCAAGTAGATAACTCAAGAGTAGAGTTTCCGTCTCCTCGAGGTGTCTCCTGAAGAGATCCGACCCTGGGCATCGTGGGGCCAGATCTCGTTGAAGTTTGCAGCGATCGACAACCGAGTGCACGTACCTGGATAACGTGCGCTATCTTTCGGGCCCGTTCATCGCAGCCCGCGCGGCCACGCTGCACTTGACTGTCCGAGCCGATCGCACCATGATCCAATCTTTTTCGCGGGTTCGGGGTCAATTCCGGTGGCAGACGGCAACAGACGGGGACGGACCGGCCAGCTTCTGCGGGATTCCTCCGTGTATCTCGTCGGCAACCTGCTACAGAAGTTGTCGGCCTTCATTCTCCTCCCCATCTACACGACCTATCTGACCACCCTGCAGTACGGCCTGCTGGAACTGGCGAACACGGTCGTCAATCTGACTCTGGTGACGGCCGCCCTCGGGGTCCCGTACGCCATCAACAAGTGCTACCACCGCGATTGCCCCGACGACGAGAGTCGCCGGCGTCTGGCAGGTACCGCGCTCCTCTTCTCGGTCTTCGCCGCCGGCGGCGTGGCCCTGATCGGATGGTTGTTCGAGGGGACTCTTGCCGGGTTGATCTTCTCCTCTTCGGAGGGGCTGCTGGTCTATCGCTACACGCTCGTCTGGCTGGTGCTGGCGCAGCTGGCGGCTATACCGTTCGAGCTGCTGCGGGCGAGCGGGCGCTCGTATGGTTTCATCAGTCTCAGCATCGCTCAGCTCGCCGTGCAGATGGGCCTCATCATCTACCTGGTCAAGGTGGCCGACATGGGGCTGGCGGGCGTTCTGATCGGCAACATCGCCGGGTTCATCACGGTCAACGTGGTGGCCGCAGTGCTGATGGCGAAGGAGATGTTCTGGAAGTTCGATTTCAGGCTGCTTCGTGCGATGGCCGCCTATGGTCTTGCGATGATCCCTGTCTTTATGTCCGGCTGGATCATCGATCTGAGCGATCGGTTCTTCCTCAAATCGATGGTTGGCCTCGGCATGCTGGGGATCTACGCCCTCGGCTACAAATTCGGCGCACTGGTGAGCATTCTTCTCGGGGTCCCTCTGCAGCGGGCGTGGACACCGATCTTCTTCTCAATGGCGGACGAGGAGAGCGCGCCTCGCAGCCTCGCGCGGGTCGCGACCCTCTTCACACTGGCGGCGACTTTCTGTTCGTTGGCGATCAGCCTCTCGGTGGTTCCTTTCCTGCGATTGACGGCCGCTCCCGAGTTCCACGGGGCCTCTCGAATCGTGCCGTTCATCTGCTTGGCGTATCTGGTGTCCGGCCTCGCCAACTGCCTGGGGAATGGATTGATCGTCGCGGGACAAGTCCGTCTCTTGAGCCTCTACGCCCTGGTGGCCGCCGGCGTGAACCTCGCTCTCAATGCGATGCTGATTCCCTGGTTCGGGATCTTCGGGGCGGCGATCGCCACGATCCTCGCGTTCGCAGCGCAGCTGGGCGGATTGCTCTATTCACTGGCCCGCCACTATCCGGTCCCGCTCGAGTGGCACCGTCTCGGTGCCGTGGCGGTGGCCGGTTGTCTGCCTTATCTCGCTTCCCTGGCGCTGCCGACATCCACTCTCTGGATTGATGCCGCCTACCGCGTTCTGCTCCTGGCAGGCTTCATCCCTCTCGCCTGGATGCTCCGTATCATCCGGCCGGAGGAGATCGCGGCGGTGCGGGACAGGATCATGGCGGGACGCTCGAGGCCATGGTAAACGAAGCCCGGAGAAGCCCGGCCCCCGCGCCCGGAACCGCACGGAGCGCCTCCGCAGCCATCGACCTCTCGTGGCTGCCGCCCGAGATCGCCGCCGCGGTGACGCGGGCCAGGGAGGCGATCATAAACAGCGCGCCCGAAGGCGGCGATGAACGGAAGCGGGAGAGCATCTCCAGGCTCGTTCGGTCAATTGACTATCACCTCGTGGAGTACCGCACCAGCATGGCCGCCGCCCCGGGCGATCCGCTGAGGGCGATGACGTCGCCGCTCGAGGGAAACGTCCTGGACGTCGGCTGTGGGTTCGGGCAGGTGCTGCTGACTCTGAGCAGGGGCGCCCGCGGGGCCTGTCTCGTCGGAGTCGATCGGGATCTGGGGGTCCTGCGCTTCGGCGCGCGGCTGATCAGGGAAATGGGGGACCATTCGGTCGCCCTCAACCTGCTGGCTGCCGACGCCCTCCAGCTTCCATTCAAGGACGGCCACTTCGATCTGGTGATCTGCCGGGACGTTCTCATGAGCCTGCCGGCTCGCCCGGCCCTGAAAGAGCTGGCAAGGGTCGTCGCTCCCGGCGGGAGGCTCTTCATTCACGACGTGGGAGCGGGGTTCTACCTGGATGACTTCGTGCGCGGCAAGTGGAAGGGGTCGCTGTTCGCCCTGCTCAACGGGACGTTGCTGGCGCTCGTATCGAGGCAGGTGTGCCTGAGAGGCCTGTGGAACAACTATCAAACCGTGGTGTTTCTCCGCCGGACGCTAGGCCGGGAAGGCCTGGTGGTGCGCACCGTCGTCACCGGATCGAGACGCTGGGGCTTGCCTCTCAACGTGAAGATTCTGGCGATCCGCCCCGGCCCGGGTGACACGAGGTAACGCGCCGCGCGCCACGGTCAGGCCGCGCTCGCCTCGCGGTTGCCGTCGCGGCCGTCGCCGCTGCGGCCGAGCAGATCGAAGTAGAAGCACTCGGTCCGATCGGCGATGCGCTCCCAGTCGAAGTGCTCGCGCGCCTTCTGGCGCGACACCGCGCCGACCCGCAGCGCCTCCTGCCGGTCGCCGACCACCTGCTGAAGCGTTTCGCGCAGGCTGTCGACATCGTCCAGCCGGAACAGGTACCCGCCGCAGGCGTCGACGATCTCGCGGTTTTCCGGGATGTCGCTGGTCATCACCGGCAGGCCGCAGGCCACCGCCTCGAGCAGGGCGATCGACAGGCCCTCTATATGCGAAGGAAGGACGAAGCCGAGGGCGTTGGCGTACAATTCCTTCAACGTCCTGCCGGTCTGGAAGCCGGTGAACACGACGCCGGGGCCGGCCAGGTCCCGAAGCTTCTCCATGTACACCTCCGAATAGCTCGAGCCCCCGGCCAGAACCAGGCGGCACTCGGAAGCGATGGCGCGATGGGCCTCCAGCAGCCCTTCCAGCCCCTTCTCGGGTGACAGCCTGCCGGCGTACAGGAGGTAGTCCCTGTGCCCCAGGTCCCAGCGCCGGATAAGATCGGGCGCCGGCAGCTCGGGGTGGCCGACGCCGTTGGAGATGTGGTGCACCGACCGGCCGTGAATCCTCCGGTAGTGCTGCTCGAGCGTCTTCGACACCACCACCGTGGCGTTCGGGCAGGCGATCGAGGTCCACTCGCACCAGCGGAGATAGGTGCGCGCGAACCAGCCCCACTTGGCACGCTGCCAGTCGAGGCCGCGCACCGAGACGATGGTCCTCTTGCCGAACAGGCGGGGGATCCAGGCGAATGGGGAGGACCCGAGGGCGTGGTACTGCACGATGTCGATCCGGCGGAAGCAGACGTCGATGGTTGCCAGCAGGCTGTGGATCAATGTCTCGAGGTGCTTGGAGCGGATGGTCGGCAGTCGGCGAACCTCGATCCCGAGATAGGCCGGCGTGCGGGGTGAGAAGTGGTTCCGGCAGTAGGCGAGGACCCGGTGTCCGTTCGCCGCCAGGCGGCCGCCGATCTCCTCGTAGTAGCGCTCGATACCGCTGTACGCTCCGCCGATTCCCCGGCCGCCGATGAAGGCGATGCGCAACGGCCTGCCGTTCCCGTTCCACGGCCCGGAGGTCGTCGACGGCGGCCGGGCCAGATGAATGCGCCGGTTGGCCCGTCGTTCCCCCCCCCTCAAGCGAAGAAGCAGAGCGGTCAGGAGCCCTGACACGCGGGTGGCGAACAGGGGGACCGTTTCGTCACCGATGCAGACCCGGCGCAGGGTGTAGCGGTCGGCCCACGGCTCGTTGATCCCGTCGAGGGTGGTGACCGCCGACTCGTACCCGGCCGCCTGCGCCGCCGCGATGGTGGCCGCGCTCCAGTCCCCCTGCCGGCCGTTCGGGTAGGCGAGGTGCCGGACCGGCCGCTGCAGGAGACGTTCCAGGCCTTCCCTCGATTCGGCCAGATCGCGCCGGCACTCCTCAGCCGTCAAGCGCGACAGGATCGCGTGCCGGATGGTGTGTGAGCCAACCTCCATGCCGGCCTCCTGCCAGGCAAGAAGATCCTCACGACGGACCATCTCAGCCACGGTGGCGCCCCGGTTGCCGGCAAGGAGCGATGCCTGCCGACAGATCGTCCGCCGCTCGCCGTCAGGCAGCGATCGTGCCCGATCGATGAGACCGCCGATGGCACGGCGGGCCGGCGTGCGGCGGGCGGCCACGTCCTTCACGAAGGCCGCCAGGCTGTCGTGCAGCGCCTGGCCCTCAATCTTCGGAGATGCCGGCGGTCGGTCGAGCAGGTGGAGGAGATCGGCCTCCAGCCGGTGCGTCCAGGGAGGGAGCCCTTCCTGGATCGCCTCGAGGGTGGCATAGAGGGTCGCCCTGCAGCCCGCCCTCTGCAGCAGCGGGAGAGCGGTCGTGACGTTGTCGCGATAGCCGTCGTCGAAGGTGATGCTGAGCAGCGGCCGCGACGGAGGTGTCTCCCCCCTCAGGCGCCGCAGCGCCTCGCCGACGGTGACGACCTCGTAGCGATCGCGCAGGTAGCCGAGGTGCGCGCGGAAATGCTCCGCGCCGACCACGTCGGGACCGCCGCTGGTGTTGCCGGACGATCCGATGCGGTGATAGGCGAGGATGGTCCAGGTACCGGCCGCCTGCCGCCGGCGCCGCCGGGCCAGCAGCGGGATGATCCCGCTGCCGTAGAGCAGGTGACAGAGAATGCGCCAGACCAGCCGCCGCGCGCGCACCACCCTCAGGCCTCGCTCGCGCGGGCCGTGGCCGACGTGACGAGGGGGCCTCGCGGTGACGTCGCTTCAACGACGACGATGCTGGTGATGATCCAGAAGAGATACTGCACCTGCGGCATCAGGAGCGTGTTGTCGACATTGGTGTGCACGAGCAGGGCGGCGAGAAACGTGACGACGCCGACCCAGAGGCTGCGTCCCTCCGGCTCGCGCGCCTCCAGGGCGCGCCTCCAGGCGAGGACTCCGATGAATCCGATCAGGCCGAGCCACGCCGCCGCCATCGGGATACCCGACCTGAGGGCGAGCCCGAGGTAGGAGTTGTGGGCCGTCCCCAGCCGGCCCTGACTGATCAGGGATGAATCGATTTCCGAGCCGGTTCCCATCAGCGGCCGCTTGGAAATACTCGCGCTGACCAGGTTCCACTGCTCCAGCCGCCATTGGAAGTTTTGGATCTTCGTCGGGTCCTGCAGCGTCAGATAGCGCTGCACCCGCGGTCTCTCGAGAATGTCCTGCTTGACGACCAGCACCAGGGTCCCCGCGACCAGGCAGACGGTGGCGGCGGCCACCAGGCCGCGACTCGGGATGAGAAACGCCAGCGGCAGCAGGGAGGCGATCAGGGCGACGAAGGCGCCCCGTGAGCCGGTCAGCCAGATGACCCGCATCGTCATCAGCACGATGCCGAGATACATCAGCCGCGGCAGGAGACCATTGTGCAGCACCATCAGGCGGGCGGCGGTGAACGGCAAGATGAGAATGAGAAACCCGCCCAGGGCGTTCTTTCCCTCGAACGGCCCGATCGGGCGGATGCCGGCCGTTTCCGCCTGGTAGAAGCCGTAGGCTGCCACGACAGCGCCAATGGCGATCACCACGTCGAGCGCCCGGCGGGCCGCCATTCTGTTCTTGAGGAGAAGGACGAAGATCGGGAACGGCAGCAGAGGCCGCAGGGCAATGCGGTAGACCGACCAGCTGTTGCGGGTCCAGCTGCCGAGAATCGCCTGATTGGCGGGGCCGAGCAGGTAGGTGATCGCCCCCCACACGGCGAGGCCGATCCAGATCCCGAGTAGCCACTTGCCGAGCGTGGTCTGGAACCGGCCGGGGTGCCCGTTCCCCGCCAGCAGGCTCGACACCGCGCACGCCAGCAGCACGAACAGGACGAGATCATGCGGCTGCAGGCCGCGCACCCCCGCGATGCGGTAGCTCATGGTGAAGGGGCAGAGGAGGATCAGGGCGTACAGCGCGAGGTCGGGCCGAATGAGCCAGAGGACGCCCGCCGCGGCGCCTCCCATCAGTCCGATCGACATGAGCGGATCGAGAGTGGCGACCGACCAGCCGGCCGCGATCGCCAGGAGCACCAGCCCGGCCGGCACGAGGACCGAGCGCGGGTCGAACAACCGGGCGACCCCGCGTGAGAAATCGTGCATGTTCATGGCGCGATGCCGTCTTCCCCCTTGCCGCCTTTCACCATCTTGAGTGGACGGGCGGCGTAGGTGTAATAGCCGGCCATTAGTGAATAACCGGCGCCGAGCCACTGCGGCCGCACGCCGTTCAGCACCACCCCGACCAGCTTCCCCTTCACCAGCTCGAGCTGCTCGCGCACCTGCTCCAGCACGGCGGCCGGCACGCGTCCCGGGCGGTGCACGAGGAGAATCGACGCGCCGGCGCGGGCCGCCTCGGCGACCCCGGGGACGTACATCACCACCGGCATGTCGATGATGACCCGGTCGTAATGATCGGCCGACCAGGTGATCACGTTGCGGAAAGCCGCGGCCGCGCGCTGCGGATCGGGGGCGATCTGCTGCGGCCGGCAGGTGAGCAGGCTCAGGTTCTTGCGGCCGGACGCGCGGATCATCTTCCCCGCGTCCTTCTCACCCCGGATGAGCCCCTCGAAAGAACGAGGCGGATCGTGCTCGAAGTACAGACCAAGGCTCGATCGGCGGGTGTCGCCGTCGACCAGCAGCGTGCGGTAGCCGGAAGAGGCCATGATGAGGGCGAGGTTGGCGGCCGTGGTCGACTTGCCCTCGCCCGGGACGGCGCTGGTGATCAGCAGCGCCCTCGCCTCCTCGGGAGTGAGGGCGTCCTCGATGCGGGAAGAGAGCATGCGGTAGGCGTCGGCGGCTGCAGATTCGCTGTTCACCTCGACCGCCAGCCGGCGCCGGGTGCCGTTCGCGGATTTCGGCAGCCGTCCCTGGTCCGGGATGATGCCAAGCACCGGCGCCCTCAGCAGATCGTTGGCCTGCTGCGGATCGCGCAGCGAGCTGTCGAGATGCTCGCGCGCAGCCGCTCCGGCCAGACCGAGAATAAGGCCGAAGGCGAAACCGAGGAACAGGCTCTTCGGGTGGTCGGGCGTCTTCGGACGCACGGGCGGGATCGCCCGCTCGAACACCTCGGAGGATGCCACGTCGAGCCCGGCCGAAATATTGATCTCGTTCAGCCGGCTCTGCATTTCGTCGTACAGGATGCGGCTCGTCTCCACTTCATGCTTAAGGATGGTGTACCGCATCACCTCGTGGTCGCGGCTGCGGTTGTCCTTCATCGATTGCGTCAGGGATTCCTGCAGCAGCGCTTCCTGCGCCCGCAGCGCATCGATCTCTCCCTCGCTCAACGGCTGAGGCATGTCGGGGGTGGCGGCGACCGGGGGCGGCGGCAGCTTGATCCCGGCGATCTGCGAGCGCAGCCGCTCCAGCTTGTCCAGGGCGCTGATGACGTCGGGATGCTGTTCGCCGTAACGGCGGCTGAGGTCGTCGAGTCCCGTCATCGTTTCGACAAGTTCCCGGCGCAGGTTATCGTAGAGGGCCTGCTGCACGTCGAGCTCGATCTGTTCCTGGGTGGTGAGCGGATCGGCCGCCCGGGACGCGGCGCCGCCCGCCGGCGCGGTCTGCGCCTGCAGGATTCTCAGCCTGACTTCGAGCAGCTCCTCCTGCAGGCGGGTCATCTCCTGCACGGCGAGCTCGCCCAGCTCTTCCACCCTGGGGGCCGGCAGCCCTTCGAACTTCAGCAGCTTTTGTTCCGACGCCTCGAGCTTGGCGTGCTGCTCCTCGACCTTGCCCTCGAGCCAGTCGATCGCGTCGAGGGCGCTGCGCCGCAGCATCTCGCGGTTGTTCCACAGGTATGAGTCGGCGATCGCATTCGCCAGGGCCGCCGCGCGGTTCGGGTTTCCGGACGAAACGCCGATCAGGAGGAAGGCGCCGCCGCCACTCGGTTTGACCTTCACCGACTTCTTCAGGTTGGCGATGTAGCGGGCGCGGCGCTCGTCAGCGGTCGCCGGCGGGGGGATGGCGCCTCCCTTCAGCGCGTCCTTGAGCTGCTTTTTGGTCCTGCCGAACCAGCCGGGCTGGCGCGCGGGAGGTGCCGTCTCGAAGTCGAGCATGCCCTTGGCTTCGATGGTGCGGACGGCGCGCCCCAGCACCGGGGTGCTGCGGATCAGCTCGATCTGCGTCGCCAGAATCTCGCGGGCCCGTCCCGGATGCTCCATGTAGAGATTTTCGAACTCCATGGCCTGGACTTTCTGCCGGGTGAGGTAGAGCGTGCTGATGCCGGTGTAGGAAGGATCCTGCATGAAGCTGAAGACGCCGGCGGTCGTGGTTGCCGCTGCGATGCAGATGGCGATCAGACTCCAGTGGCGGACGACGATCACACGCCAGTAGCTCAGGTTGAGAATATTGTCGTTTTCCATCGCACTCATCCCGCCGGCACGGCGGCCGGCCGCGCGAAGCGCTCCGACCAGAGTTGAAACATGATCAGCATCCAGAGGGTCCGGGAACGATCGGCCGCTCCCGAGGTGTGCTCATCGAGCAGCGCGCCAACCCCGCGCGGGTCGAAGAGACCCTGTTGCCGCAGACGCGCCTCACCGAGAAGATCCTGGGCGAGTGGACGGAGGCCGTTCCGCAACCAGGCGGCGACCGGCACCGAGAAACCGACCTTACGCCGGCGCAGGGTGGCCGCCGGCAGCCGGTGCCTCAGGGCGCGCCGCAGAATCCATTTGCCGACCAGGCCCCGCAGCTTCCAGCGATCGGGGATCCGAAAGGCGAACTCCACCAGTTCATGATCGAGAAAGGGGACCCGCGCCTCGAGCGACGTCGCCATGCTGGCGCGATCGAGCTTGAACAGGATGTCGTCCGCCAGATAGGTGCCGAGATCGACGTGCAACTGGCGGGTGGTGCCGGGGCCGAACGGGCTTGCCGCGAAGGCGCGCTCCCACGGCTCCGACCATGCGCCGTTCCCGCCGCTCAGCGGGCCGCGCAGCAGGTCGCCGTGCAGGGTGTCGAGACCGCGCAGCATGAAGCGGGCGTGCTCCAGCGCCGGGTTCAGCGCCAGGCCGGCCTCCAGGCGGCGCAGGCGCCCCCTCCAGGTGTCGCGGCGCTCCTGACTCGAGCTCTCCGAACGCGGAGGACGGGTCAGCCGGGCCCGCAGGGCGGACGGGACGTTGGCGTACCACGACGACACGCGATTCGCCTTGTAGCGGTCATAACCGGCGAACAGCTCGTCGGCGCCGTCTCCCGACAGCACCACCTTGACGTGGCGCCGCGCCAGTCGCGACACGAGGTAGGTCGGCAGCACCGATGCGTCGCCGAACGGTTCATCGAGGTAGCCGGCGATCTCCTCGACGAGGGCCGTGCAGTCGGGACGCAGAACTTCCTCTTCGTGGATGGCGCCGAACTCGCGCGCCACCACCCTGGCGTGCCCGGTCTCGCAGAAAGCGTCCTCCGCGAACCCGATGGAGAAGGTGTGCACCGGATCCGGCCGGCTGGCCGCCAGGGCCGCCACCACGCCGCTGGAATCGAGGCCGCCGCTGAGGAACGCGCCGACCGGCACGTCGGCTTCACGCTGCATCCGCACCGATCGATCGAAATGGGCGAGGAGCTCCTCCTCGGCCGCGCGCAGGTTCCTCGGCGGCGGCCCCGGCTCGATGCTCCAGTAAGTCCTGTGGGAGATGTTCCCGGCCTGGTCGGCGACCATCAGCGTTGCCGGCGGCAGCTTCCTGATCGACTCGAACGGCGAGCGGGGAGACGGGATGAATTCCCAGGCCAGGTACTGCTGCAGCGCCGCGACGTCGAGATCCCAGGCGAGGCCGGGGACCGGCCGCAGCGACTTCAGCTCGGAGGCGAAGGCGAGCCCGTTCGGGGTGCGGGCGTAGTAGAGCGGCTTGACGCCGAGCCGGTCGCGCGCCAGCAGCAGGCGCCGGTTCGCGCCGTCCCAGATGGCGAAGGCGAAGATGCCGTTCAGGCGATCGAGGATGCCGGCGCCGAACTCCTCGTAGCCGTGCACGATCACCTCGGTGTCGGTGTGCGTCCGGAAGGTATGTCCGCGCGTCTCCAGATCCTGTCGCAGCGTCCGGTGGTTGTAGATCTCGCCGTTGAAGACGATCCGCACCGTGCCGTCCTCGCCGGCGATCGGCTGCGCGCCTCCTTCGAGATCGATGATGCTGAGCCGGCGCATGCCGAGGCCGATCGGACCTTCGGTCAGCAGCCCGCGGTCGTCCGGCCCCCGGTGGCGCAGGAGATCGGTCATCCTGCCGAGCCGGCCGGCGTCGACCGGCTGCCCATCGAAGTTGTAGAGTCCGACGATACCGCACATGGGTCTATCCGCTGGAAGCGCGCAGCAGAGGGTCGCCGCCGGCCGCGTCACGCGCCGAACCGGACGTTCCCAGGACTTCACAATAGAGATCGAGGATGCGTTCCGCCATCCGTTCGAGAGAGAATTCGCTCTGCACCCGGTCGCGGCCCCGGCGGCCGAATGAGCGGCGTGCGGCCGGGTCGAGCGCCATCCGGCGCAGCGCCCCGGCGAGCGCCGCGGGATCCTCGGGCGGCACCAGCAGCCCGGTACGGCCATGCTCGACCACCTCGGGCGTACCGCCCACCCGGGTGGCGACGATCGCCAGCGAGCGCGCCATCGCTTCGAGAGGCGCCACCGGCAGCCCCTCCTCGCGCGATGGCAGAACGAACAGATCCGCCGCCTCCAGCCACGGCCCGACCCGGCGGCGCTCGCCGGCGAAGAAGAGCCTGCCCGCGAGTCCGAGGTCGGCGGCGAGCGTCATCAGCGCCGCCCTTTCCGCTCCCGCGCCGACCACGATCGCCTTCCAGCGGATATCGCCGCCCCGGGACATCTGCGACAGCGCCCGCAGGAGAACATCCGTTCCCTTCTCGTGATGCAGGCGTCCCACGGTGAGAAACACCACCTCGCCGTCGGTGATGCCGAGCGTGGCGCGCAGCCGGCGGCGCCCGGAAGGGGCGGGGCGGAGAGGCTCGATCCCGTTGACCACCACCTTCACCCGGCCGGGCGGGATCCGGTCGCGGCGAACGACGGCCTCCCCCACGGCCCGCGACACGGCATGGATGCGGTCGCTCATGCCGGCGGTCAGGCGGTTGGCCAGCAGGGTGAACCGGGGGCGGGTCTCGCCGATGCAGTGCTCGGAGGACACGAGCGGAATCTCCTGCCCGAGGCCGATGCGGCCCAGCCGGGCCACGCAGTGCGAGCGATAGAGACAACTGTGGAGCAGATCGAAATGCCGCTCCCGGAGCAATCGCCGCAGCCGGACGATGCCGGTGGCGACGACGCGGAGCGTCCCGCCTCGAGCGCCCAGTCCGATCACCTCGATTCCTCGTTTCCGCAGCCGGCGGCCGATCGGGCCGTCGTCCTCGAGACTGCAGACGGTAAAACGCGCGCCGCCGGTGGCGGTGATCGCCAGAACCATCCGTTCGAGCATCGTTTCGGCGCCACCGTAGCCGAGGCTGTTGACGAGCGCCAGAACGCGCGGAGTGGTCACCTTCAATCGAGTTCCCTGACCCCGGTGAAGCGGGCTCCGCCGCGCCGCGGTCCGTCGGGCCGCGGACTGAGTGAACGATCCTGATCGTCGGAAAACCCCATCCGCTCCCGCACGACGTAGGTGCCGCGGCCATGGTCGTGCGCCGCCCGGGTCTGCAGTTCGGCGAGAATTCCCAGCGCGATCAACTGGACGCCCATGATGACAAGCAGAACGCCGCCGATCAGCAGCGGCCGATCGCGCAGGCCGACCCCCTCGAACAGCCGCAGGTAGGAGAGCCAGGCGGTGATCGCGGTGCCGAGGCCGAACAGCCCCAGCCCGAGAATGCCGAAGCTTTTCAGCGGCTTGAACGAGTAGGGGAGCAGGAAGCGGATCGAGATCATGTCGACCATGACGATCGCCGTGCGCAACAGGCCGTAGTTCGATTTCCCCAGGCGGCGGGGGGCGTGCTCGACCGGCAGCTCGGCGATCTGCGCTCCCAGGGCTCCCGCGAAGGCGGGCAGGAAGCGGTGCATATCGCCGTGGATCTTGATGTCCTGCAGGATCTCCCGCCGGTAGACCTTGAGAGAGCATCCATAGTCGTGCAGCCGGGTGCCGGTGATCCGGCCGACCAAGGTTCGAAAGGCGCCATCGCCCCCCTGCACCGCGTCCCGCTCCGCAAAGGTGATCGTGCGGTGGGGATCGGCGGCGGCGTCGGCCTCGGCATCAAGGGCGGTCGGGGCGGCGCCCATCG